>JAUNJO010000007.1:0-22495 GCA_030533225.1 Eubacteriales bacterium | reverse complement strand
TAAAAAAGCGCCGAGTGCCGAAGCCCTCAAAAATCCATGCCGACGGCTGTATTGCAAAAAACGGTCGACGCTGTATTGCAGGAAATCAAAAGACAATTAATCAATTAACAGGAGGTAAATAAAATGGCAGACGACATCAAAAACATCAATGCAGAAGAGGAAGAAGCCAACATCATCGTGCTGGAGGATGACCTGGGAAACGAGGTTGAGTTCGAGTATCTTGATGTTATCGAGTACGAGGGAATCGAGTACATTCTCCTTCTCCCTGCAGACGACGAGGAAGCCGACGAGGTGCTTATCCTCAAGATAGTTTCCGTTGACGACGAAACAGAGTCCTTCGAGGGCATCGAGGACCAGGAGCTTCTCGACACAATTTTCGATATCTTCAAAGAGAAGTGGAAAGACGAAATCGACTTCGAATAATAACACGAAATGCAAAAACCTCCGCCGAGCATATACTCAGCGGAGGTTTTTATGTACATTATTTTTGAAGTTTTCTGATTATAGGTATTCTCCCAAGCACAAAGTAGAACGGTATTCCAAGTACAACGCAGGCGACAAGTTCTCCCAAGGCAACAAAGCCTGCCTGAGTCAGGAAACCCATAAACTCAAAGCCTCCCTGAACATAGAAGATCTCAAGCTCCAAGCCGATAATCACCGCGTTGAACACAACGGGCATGAGCAGTGACAGCACAGGCACCTTAAAAAGCTTCACATTTCGAAGCAAATAGGCGCACACAGCCGCCAAAAGCGTCGCCCCTGTTCCCAGGATCATATCAAGAGGTAAAACTCCAACGGTAATCAGATTCGAGAGCAGACAGCCAACGGCAAGTCCGGGAATTGCCGAGGGGGTGAACACAGCGAACACCGAGAGCATTTCCGCAAGCCGTATTTGCACCGTGCCTGAGGTGCTCATTGGAAGAATCAGCTCTTGAGCGTAGTTGAGAACGACATAGAGGGCAGCAATAAGCGCCCCCTGTACCCAATAAAGGGTAGCAGTGGTACTTTTTTTCATTTTTTTCATCTCCGTAGTTTTGTTTTTCGTCAGGATTTTGCGAACTGACAATGTGGATTATAACACATAAAAAAGGAATTTTCAATAGTAAAACGCAGCCCCTCAAAGAGAAGCTGCGTAATACCGGATTTTTTGAAATTAACGCGTTAAACGTAGTAAGCTAAGTGATTATGCACTCTTTGTTCCATTGTCACCGAAGATGTTGAATCTGAAGAGCTTACTCTCGTCTTCCTTGTTATCACAAAGAATGTAAGCCTCGGTGATTTTTCCGCCTTCAATCAGCTGTGTTAAGCCGATAAGCTGACAAAGCTTGCTTCTTAAGTTGAGGTGATCTCCCTCACGGGTTACAAGATATACATTGCCCTTGCAAGTGTCAAGCACGGCGAGGAACTTAGCTACGTCAATGTTGTGTAAACTAATGACTGTGTTCATAAGTTTTTTCCTCCTTACAAAATATAAAATTTTCGTGCTGCCATTTACCATTTGGCTATCGTATAAAAACCGGAGCAAAAAGATTGTGTGTATGCTCGCGTATCAGGCGGACTGTGGAGAAACTCTCGATGAGTGTATATCTGTTCACCGAATCTGTCTTTCCTGACCTGACACTTATATTATAGCCGGTTTTTCGTAATTGTCAACAACTAATTTATATTTTCTTTGTGCACAATTACTTTTGATGTAGAATATTGCACTATACCATAACTGTTTTTATGTATGCTTTGCACAATACAAATTCAGTTTTGTAATATTTCTGTAAAACAATTATAGTAACATTTCACCTATTTTCCTAAAACTAATTAATTGTTTTTTCTATTTTCTCCAAAAGTGAGTTGTACTGAAAAAATTTATGTTGTATAATGGTTTAGTAACTGAAAAACGGCTCAAAAAGCCAAAAACGGAGGATTTTCTATGCTTAACGACTTTTATAAACAGTTCAAAAGCGGCACCGACATCCGGGGTGTTGCCGTAGAGGGTGTTGAGGGCGAGCCCCTCAACATGACCGACGAAGCGGTTGAGGCAATGACAGCGGGATTTGTTACCTGGCTTTGCGAAAAAGTAAACAAGAAACCGACTGCTCTCACAGTTTCTGTCGGTCGTGACAGCCGCATTTCCGGGGAGCGAATCGCCCACACCGTAACCTCGACGCTCTGCGACTTTGGCGTGCGTGTGCTAAACTGCGGTTATGCCTCCACCCCCTCAATGTTCATGACCACCGTGGAGCTGGGTTGCGACGGTGCCGTACAGATTACCGCAAGTCATCATCCCTTTAACCGCAACGGTCTAAAGTTCTTCACCCGTGGCGGCGGTCTTGAGGGCAGGGACATTGATACTATTCTTTTGAACGCACAAAATGAAATCTACCCCGAAATGAGCGAATGCGGCTCTATCGAGGACATTGACTACATGAGCAAGTACGCAAAGAACCTCTGCGAGCAGATCAAACGGGAGGTTAATGCAGAAAACTATGACAAACCTCTTGAGGGCTTCAAAATCTGCGTAGATGCAGGAAACGGCGTAGGCGGATTTTATGCCGATATGGTGTTGAAAGAGCTTGGCGCCGACACAAACGGAAGCCGTTACCTTGAGCCGGACGGAATGTTCCCAAACCATGTACCAAACCCCGAAAGTCCCGTGGCTATGAAAGCTATCTCCGAGGCTGTTATCGAAGCAGGCGCCGACTTAGGCGTAATCTTTGATACGGATGTTGACCGGGGAGCAGTGGTTGACTCAAAGGGTAACGAAATCAACCGCAACCGCCTTGTGGCATTGGCCTCCGCTATTGCCCTTGAAAACACAAAGGGCGGCACAATCGTCACCGACTCCATAACCTCCGACGGACTCAAGGCCTTTATTGAAGAGGATTTGGGCGGAAAGCACTACCGTTACCGCCGCGGATACAAGAATGTTATTGACAAGGCTGTTGAGCTCAACGCACAGGGCATCGAGTGTCCTCTCGCCATCGAAACCTCGGGTCATGCCGCTATGAAGGAAAATTATTTTCTCGATGACGGAGCATATCTTTGTACCAAAATCATTATAAAGGCTGCACAGCTCAGGCGCGAAGGCAAAGACATTTCAGACCTTATCGCAAACCTGAAAGAAGCAAAAGAAGAAAAAGAAATCAGAATCAAAATCACCGACCCTGAATTCCGTGCCTGCGGTGAAAAGGTCATCGCCGACCTTTTAGCATTTGCAGAAAAAGAGGAGGGCTGGACTGTTGCAGATGACAACCGCGAGGGTGTGAGAGTTTCCTTCGCAGAGTGTGACGGTGACGGTTGGTTTTTGCTTCGTCTTTCCGTTCATGACCCCATAATGCCCCTTAATATCGAGTCAAATTCCACCGGCGGAGTTCAGATTATCGAAGAAAAAATCATGAATTTCCTCAAGACCGCAAAGGGACTCGACCTGTAAAATCCCCATTCCAATGCGGTTTTTGTGTGACGCAACCAATGGTTGCGAAAATGAAAGCCAAAATGTATGGCGTTTTTCATCGGTTGCGGATATACTTTAGTCGTCGACAAAAGAATTTGCAAAACACAAAACACCGAGGACAAACAGATACCAATTATTTATGCTCTTGTCCCGCATTCAGGAGGATTTTATGAACATCGAAACAGCAAACAGATTATTACAGTACAGAAAAAACAGCAGGCTTTCTCAGGAAGAACTTGCAGAGAAAATCGGTGTAAGCCGTCAGGCTGTATCAAAATGGGAGCGCGCAGAAGCCTCTCCCGACACCGACAACCTTATAATGCTGGCAAAGGTTTACGGAGTTACACTCGATGAGCTCCTGAACCCGAAAGCAGCCGATATTGAACCCTTATCTGCCGACGCAGAAACTCATGAGGAAAAATCTAATCCCAAGGTGAGTTTTCTTGGGGGTATCCATGTAGATGACGGTGAAGGAAACAATGTAAACATCAGCTTCAAAGAGGGCGTACATGTTGACACAAACGAGGGTGCTCATGTACATATCGGAAACGGCAAGGTAGAGGTCATCGACCCCCAAAACTCTACTCCGAAAACAAAATTTACCGCCAAGGACTTTTTCCTCTTTATCCTCTTTCCCATCATCGTCTGCATCGCATTTTTACTCTGGGGATTTTCCGGTGAATTGGGCGGATGGACCACCTCGTGGCTTTCATTCCTCACCATCCCCCTTTACTACTCCCTGATAGACGCTATAGTCAAGCGAAACGCATCCCATTTTGCATTTCCCGTACTCACCGTTCTCGCTTATCTTATAATGGGATTCTTCTTTAACCTGTGGCACCCCGGTTGGATTGTATTCCTGTTAATACCCGTTTATTATGTTATCGTCGACGGCATCAATAAATTTTTGGGCAAGGATAAAACGGAGGTAATAATTGAGGACAACACAAATCACGAATAAATATGAAACGGAGCTGCACCATTACAGCTCCGTTTTATGTTTGTTTGAGAAATATCGGGCAAAAAAATAAAGGTCTCTGCATACACAGAGACCTAAAGAGCAAACAAATCAGTCTTTGTCGACGAAAAGAAGGATGCCTGCAAGAGCATTAACAAAGAGAAGGTCAAGAACCTTGTCAGCAGTTGTGAGCTCCTCGCCGTTGTTAATCTTCTTGTTAACCCTAAGGCCGAAGATGATGGGAAGAATGAGCCAGAAACAGCAAACCATACTGATGATGTTGAGAATCTTAGCGACTTTTTTCATTGTTGACATAAAAATGCCTCCTTTATTTTGTTAATTATAATATAACAAGTCATTCATAAATTGTCAATACTTTTGAAAAAAGTAACTATATTGTCATTTTTTCACGAAGGCAAAGCAAAATCTTCTTTTCTTTCCTGCTCACCTGCACCTGAGTGAGTCCAAGTTTTTCGGCTGTCTCGACTTGAGTTCTGCCCATGAAATACCTCAGTTTGATAAGACTTTTTTCCTCCTCCTCAAGTTCATCAATAACCTGATACAGTGTGAGTTTTTCGATTATGCTCTCCTCTTTCGACGGCACGGAAATATCCACATCCTCACCTTCCTCGGCGGTTAAGGATTTGGGCACTTGCGAAGCACACAAGGCCTCTGTGACCTGCTCCGCCTCTACCGAAAGGCTTTCCGATATTTGCAAAACCGTGGGCATTTCTCCGTTTTCCGCCTCATAAGTCTCGCAAAATCTCGCAATTTTTAAGGATAATTCTCTGACACTTCGGCTCACTTTCACCGTTCCTCCGTCGCGAAATATTCGCTTCATTTCGCCGAGGATTGCAGGTACCGCAAAGGTGGAGAATTTGAAGCCTCTTGTCTCGTCAAAACGGTCCACAGCGAAAATCAGTCCTACAGTACCTGCCGAGCACAGTTCCTCATATTCTACTCCTCTGCCGCAGAGCTTTTTTGCACAGGAGTACACAAGCCCCATATTTTCGCAAATAAGTTCATCACGGCTTTTCATTTTTTCTGCGCTTTACAAGGGATTTTTCCATGGTTACCACTGTGCCCTTACCCTGTTGTGAACGAACGCTTACCTTGTCCATAAAGCTCTGCATAACCGTAAATCCAAGGCCTGCCTGTTCTGAACCTCCGGTGGTGAACAACGGCTCCATTGCGTCTTCCACATTCTCAATTCCTGCGCCTTTGTCGCGGATTTTGAGTATCACCTTGTTTTTGTCGGTCACCCTTGCCTCTATGTAAACTGTGCCGTCCTCCCCTTTGTATCCGTGGATAATGGCATTTGTAACAGCCTCCGACAGCGCGGTCTTTATCTCTGCAAGCTCCGAAACAGTTGGGTCAAGGTGCATGAGAAAAGCAGAAATCGCACCTCTTGCAAATCCCTCGTTGAGACTTTTCGCACAAAACTGTAATTTCATTTCATTCACTATATTCACTTCATCACCCCCAAGGTGCCTAAACCTGAAAGTCTCATAATTTTTTCAAGATGCGAAGGCACATTCACAACCGACAGCTTCCCGCCCAAAAGGCTCATTTGGCGGTATCTGCCCATCACAAGTCCGATTCCCGAGGAATCCATAAACTGCACCCCCGAAAAATCAAGCACTAAAACCTGCGGTCTTTCCTGCTCGGTTTTCAGGTCAATGGCTTTTCGCATAACCGCACAGCTGTGGTGGTCAAGCTCACCCGAAAGAAAAGCGGTCATAGTCTCCTTTTCATTATGTATTTTAAGCACATTATCACATCCCGTAAAAATAAGGTCCATACCTATTTTAATAAGTATGGACCTAAAATTTTGTATTATTCACTTGTCGAGAAAATTTATTGTTTGAGATAATCGAGGATTAGGGGTCGAATTTCACCGGCAAGGTAAAGCGAACCGCAAATAGCCACAGGCCTCTCCTCTTTTTCGGAAATTCTCAACGCCTCATACAGCGCCTCACGGAGACTTTGGAAAGCCTTTACACTGTCAAAATATTCTTCGCAAAGCTTGGCCATATCCTGTGACTTCATTGCCCGCGGATTATTTATGGGAACGGTAAAAACCTGCTGAAACTCGCCTTTTATGTACTCTAAAGATGCCTTGCTGTCCTTATCGGCAAGCATTCCCATAATCAGCAAAGGTTTTTTATCCTTGCAAAGTGCCCGAATACCCTTTGCAAATGTACTCATACCGTCAGCGTTGTGTGCACCGTCAAGAAGAATAAGGGGCTTTTCCCTCATAATCTCCTGTCTGGCAGGATTTTTTGCCTGTGCTAAACCTACCAGTAAGTTTTCCTCCGATATGTCATAGCCTTTTTCTCTGAGGACATTCACAGTCTCAATGGCCACTGCGGCATTTTGAGTCTGATGCTCTCCCAAAAGAGTTATTTTGTATTTTTTGTCCTTATAGGTAAACTCTGTGCCCGTAAGATTTGAACTTATAACCTCAATATTTTTTCCCCGGGCAAAAATCAGGGGGACATTCAGGTTTTCACAGGTGCTGTCTATGACAGCCTTTGCCTCTTCCCTTTGCAAATCGGAAACAACGCTGCTGCCGATTTTAATGATACCGCATTTCTGAGTGGCAATGTCCGTTAAGGTTCCCCCTAAAATATTCGTATGGTCGAAACCGATTTTGGTCAGCACCGCACAAAGAGGCGGTTTTATGACATTTGTACAGTCAAGAAGTCCTCCGAGACCTGTCTCACAAACTACAACATCCGCATTCTGTCGTCTGAAGTATTCAAAGGATACCGCCATGACAAACTCAAACTCGGTGATGATAATATCCCTTGCGTTGAGCTTTTCCACCAAAGAGAAAACATACTCGGCAGTCTCGCACAAGTCCTCTTTTGATATCGGCTCGTTGTCAAGCTGAATCCTCTCTCTGAAGTCGGTGATATACGGAGAGATAAACAGCCCTGTCCTGTAACCCGACACACTCAAAACCGAGGAAAGCATCTGACAGACAGAGCCTTTTCCGTTTGTACCTGCAACATGAACAAACCTGAGTGAATCCTGGGGATTTCCCATCATCTCAAGAAGCATAAGAATTCTGTCAAGTCCCGGACGGGAGCCGAATTTATTGAGAGTATGTATTTTGTTTAGCGTTTCTTCGTAATTCATTACATCATTTTCCTGTATATTTCATTCTTTTTGAATCCCGTCACAGCCGCGGCTTCTTTGCAGGCATCAGCGGTTTTCACGCCCTCGTCGGCAAGTTTTCTCGCGATTTCTACTGCATCCTCCAAGGAGTACTCCGTTTGCATAACGGCAGCTGCTCCCTCAAGAACCAAAACCATCTCGCCCTTGAGATTTCCCTGAGAGTAATTCTCGAAGGCTTCCTTTGTGGTTGTTCGGATAATCTCCTCGTGAAGCTTTGTAAGTTCACGGCATATAGTGAGCCTGCGGTCGCCGAAGTTATCGTATAAATCCTTCAGCGTGTTGGGTAGTTTATGGGGTGCTTCGTAAAAAATCATTGTTCTCTGCTCGTTTTTGAGAGCCTCAAGGTGTTCGCGTCTGCTCTTTTTGTTCACAGACAAAAAGCCCTCAAAGGAAAACCGCCCCGTTGCAAGTCCCGAAACACACAAAGCGGAAATTACCGCAGAGGGTCCGGGGACAACCTCGGTTTTGATTCCGTATTCGGCACACTGCTTTATAAGTTCCTCACCGGGATCGGAGATACAAGGCATACCGGCATCGGTTACTATTGCACAGGTTTCTCCCCCTAAGATGCGTCGGCAGATTTCCTCACCGCGCCTTAGCTTATTGTGTTCAAAATAGCTTATCATGGGTTTCTTAATCCCAAGATGATTCAGAAGTTTCAGCGTCACCCTCGTATCCTCGGCGGCGATAAAATCCACTTTCTCCAAGGTCTCGGCGGCACGGGGAGTCAGATCCGAAAGGTTGCCTATAGGAGTGCCCACAACATAAATTATTCCATTATACTCCATTTGTGTCCCTCCCTGCGTTGTCCTTATATGAGCCGTAAATACGGAGCATTTCCTCGGTAAAACTGCCGCCTTCGTTTTCGATAATCAGTGTAGGTTCAACATTTAGAAACCCCTGCTTACTGCCCCTTTTGCCCTCAAGCAGGAAAAGCTTCGGCGCTTTTGAAAGCTTCCCCTGAACAAGCCGAAGTCTCTTTGGCTCCACATCGTGCTTTCTCATAAGCAAAAGCGCGTCGGTAAGCCGTTCGGGACGCTGACAAATACAAAGCCTGCCTGAAAACTGCAACAGCTTTGCTCCTACCGAGATCACATCCTCAAGGGTGCACATTTCCTCATGGCGTGCCGTCAGCGCTTCATCCCCGGTGCTCTTAATACCTGCACCGCTTAGTTTATAAGGCGGATTGCAGGTGACAAGGGTGAAATATCCGAAAGGAAGTTTTCCCTTAAGCTCTTTGAGGTCGGCACACAGGGGGAATATATTTTCTTTGAGAGAATTATGCTCTACGGAGCGTGACATCATATCCGCGCCCTGTGAAAGAATCTCTACTCCGTGAATCTCCCGGGGGCAATTTTCTCTTGACATGAGCAAAGGGATAATTCCACAGCCCGTGCAAAGGTCTACAACCTTGTCACTTTTCCTGCTCTTTGCAAAATCACTGAGCAAAATGGTGTCTGTTGTGAAATGGAATTCATCCGACACAATAATCTCCACACCGTTTCCCAGAGGCTCAAGCCTTTCACCCTTTCTCAGCATAATTCTCACCGCCTAATTTCCTAATAAAGAAGAACAGCACCCCATCCTCAGCCCAGCTGAGACACGGGGTGCTAAACTGCATTTTGGTTGATTACTCAGCCTGGGGAGCTCCTACGGGACATACGTCAGCACAAGCACCGCAATCTGCGCAAACATCTGCATCAATTACATACTTGCCGTCACCCTCGGAGATAGCACCGCAGGGACACTCGTCAGCACAAGCACCGCAAGAAATACAATCGTCGTTGATAATATATGCCATTTGAGGCACCTCCTTATTTATTTTCGTCTTATATTGTAACACACTTTTTGAAAAAAGCAATTATTTTGACGCATTTTTCTTCATTTTCCATGTTTTTTTCGGAAAATCCCCTAAATCCCGGATTTACTCAAGATCTTTGAATTCTTCCATTTCCTTTTTGTCAACGGTAATCTTGCCGTCGCGGAGAAGCTTTACTTCTTTAACCTTGAACACCTGGGGTGCAGCCTCGGGTGGAGTGTTGTCCATTTTAACCTTCAGCACACCGGTCAGGAGATTAACCTCCACAACGGTGCCCTTACCCTGAGGCGTCTTAACCAAGGCCCCATATTTAGGTGTATTCCTGAGAAGGTCCGTATATGCCTCCTGTTCGTATTTCAGGCAACACATAAGTCTGCCGCAGGTACCTGAAATCTTTACAGGAGAAAGGGAAAGTCCCTGCTCTTTAGCCATTTTAATTGAAACAGGCTGAAAATCACCGAGAAAGCTTGAGCAGCAGAACTGCTTGCCGCAAACTCCCAATCCTCCCAGCATCTTAGCCTCATCCCGCACACCAATCTGGCGAAGCTCGATTCTTGTCTTGAACACGGATGCCAAATCCTTAACCAAAGCGCGAAAATCCACTCTGCCGTCAGCGGTAAAGTAGAAGAGAATCTTGCCTGCGTCGAAGGTGTACTCCACATTTACAAGTTTCATCTCAAGTCCGTGCTCTGCGATTTTTTTCGAGCAGATTTCAAACGCCCGTTTCTCAAGCGCCTTGTTGTTTTCAACCTTCTTTAGGTCTGCCTCGGTTGCCTTGCGAATGATGGGTTTGAGGGGATGTACAATCTCCTCATCATTTACCTCTTTGTTTGCAAGGGCAATTTGACCGCATTCAACACCGCGGGCGGTTTCAACGATGACCATGTCACCCGATTCCATTTTTTCGCCGTTGGGGTCAAAATAATATATCTTGCCCACTTCTTTGAAGCGGACACCGACTACTTCTGCCATGTTATCCTCCTATATTCACCGCAAAGCCATGTTGTCAGTATTGTGGGATTAAGGTTGCGGTTTGTTTTATTTATAGCATTTTGTGTTGCGTGAGTCAAGTTGATAATTTTGGATTTCGTAAGCTTTTGACGAAGGGCAGTTGCCGCTTCCCTATGGAATAAAGGCTCTCCGCCTACCGAAAGCGCCAAAGCGTCGGAAAGTATCAGTCTCACCGTGGAGAGCACCTCTAAAGCCTTTTGCCTTGTGGAAAGCTGTGAGGTGGATTTGAGCAGCGAAAGCTCGGAGGTTGCCACGATTCCTTGGCAAATTTCCAACGCAAGTGCCAGAGTTTCCTCATCCACCGCTGTTTTTGTTTCCGCATTCAAAAGAGCACAACGGGAAAGTATCGTAACAGGCAACGCCTTGGGGTTTTCCGCTGTCAAAAGGAAAAGCGTGTCGCCTGTAGGCTCCTCCAAGGTCTTGAGAAAGGCGTTAAGCGCCTCCTTGCCCATGCGCTTGTCCGCATTACTGAGAACATAAACCTTCCGCTTTGCCTCACCCGGAATAATAACGCTGTCACGGACAATGTTTCTCACTTCATCAACTGATATTGAATCAGTTTTGCCTTTGCCCTTGGCATAATAAATATCCATGTGGTTCTGCGACCTTGCCTTAACGCATTGGCGACATTCACCGCAGGGCTTTTCGCCCTCACAGGTACACACCGCCCACATTGAGAGTAAGGCGGTAAGCTCTGCTCTATTTTCTTCGTCACCGCCGGAGATAATGACAGCGTGGGGCATTCTCGCGTTCTTTTCCATGGCATTGAGCTGCTGCATAAGGCTATCCCCCACTGCAAACCCGGTAAAATTCATGCTGTCATCCTCCTATTCTATCTTGGTTAATAATTTATTTCAGCTTGACAATGTTCGTCAAAACGCCTTTATCTGTAATATCAATGATACCGTAGGTGCTCTCATAACTCCTGAGACTTCCGGGATTCATTATGTAAAGTCCGTCATCGTAAGTAGCCAAAGGCTGATGGGTATGACCGAAAAGAAGTATATCCGCACCCTGTTCACGGGCGGCGCAAACGGCGGTATAAAGACCGCCTTTGACACCGTACAGATGTCCGTGTGTCACAAAAATCTTCTTACCCTCCACGGTAAAAACTTCGCAGTTCGGAGCACTGCTGCAGAAATCGCAGTTACCTCTGACGGACACCACATGCTTTTCGGGAAAAGCCCTGCGGATTTCCTCCGCCTCGTCGGCACCGTCACCGCAGTGAACAACAATCTCAGCACTGCTTTGGCTCAAAACAGCGGATTTTGCGGCATAACAGTCACCGTGACTGTCAGACATAACTAATATTCGCACAGACTGCCCTCCTGTCATAATATAAGTGTGTAAAACATAATTTATAGTGAGGTGGTAAAATGTCAAAGGATAATTCCATGCAGGAGATACTCCGGGATATATCGAAGAACTTGGGTCAAAGTCCCGATGAAATCAGGAATTCCGCAGAATCGGGAAATGTGGATTCGCTTCTAAAGAAGCTCCCGAAAGAGCAACGGGATAAGGTGAATTCCATACTCCAAAATCCGGAGGAAACAAGGAAAATACTTGAGAATCCTCAGGTGCAAGCATTAATCAGAAAGCTAAAAGACAATGGATAATTTAGAATCCGCAATAGGAAACATTCTCTCAAATCCCGAGGCTATGAGCAAAATTTCCGAGCTTTCAAAGTCATTGGGGCTAACTTCAAATAATCCGCCTCAAGCTTCACAAAGCAATAATCAAGGTATTGATTTATCCGCAATCAGCGGACTTTTAGGAGGTCTGCAAAGCTCGTCTCCTCCGCAAAATCCCCTATCCTCCTTAACTTCCGGCGGGATTTCTCCCGAACTTTTGAGTACGGTCAGTAAATTTCTGCCTCTCATTCGGGATATGAACCGAGAAGATGAATCCACCGTACTCCTAAATGCTCTGAGGCCCTTTCTGTCAGGTGACAAATGCAGACGCCTTGACGAAGCCCAAAGGATGCTGAGGATTATGCGAATACTCCCGGCGCTCAGGGGCACGGGACTGCTTAACATGTGAGGTGAGAACTTTGGACAACATGGAAATGGACGCTTTAAGACGCGCTCAGGAAATGCACAAAGGCGCACGGCCTCAGCAAAACCCAAGCCAAAGACGTTCACCGCCGCCACAGACTCCGCCCAAAGAGGAAACCAAACCTCTCACGGAGCAAGAACAGCCTGTGACCTCTCCCGCAGTATTTGATACATCAAAGCTGTTTGAGGACAAGGAAAAACTCCTGATTCTTCTGCTGATACTGATTCTTACCTCGGAAGAAAACAGCGACCCAACCTTGATTTTGGCTTTGCTTTATTTAATAATCTGAGGGACTTATCTAATCTGTCCCTGACCTTTAATGATAAACTTCATGCTGGTGAGTTCGTTAATTCCCAAGGGACCTCTGGCATGGAGTTTTTGTGTTGAAATACCGATTTCTGCACCTAAGCCGAACTCTCCGCCGTCGGTAAATCTTGTGGAAGCATTTACATAAACCGCAGCAGAATCAATCTCCGCCGTGAATTTATTGGAATTGTTATAATCCTCGGTAACAATACACTCGCTGTGACCTGTGGAATGTTCGGATATATGAGCGATAGCCTCGTCGATAGAGGAAACCACCTTACAGGAGATAATATAGTCAAGAAACTCTGTATAGTAATCCTCATCGGTTGCAGGAGTGACACAGTCTCCCAAAATCTCCCTTGTCTTCTCACAACCTCTGATTTCAACATTCATCTTATCAAGCTCTGCCTTAATAAGAGGAAGGACTTTTTCTGCAATATTTTTGTGAATCACAAGGCTCTCAGCCGCGTTGCAAACCGAGGGGCGTGAGGTTTTTGCGTTGAATATGATATTGGCGGCCATAGTCGGGTCTGCGTATTCGTCAACATAGATGTGACAGTTGCCTGTACCGGTCTCAATTACAGGCACCTTTGCGTTTTCAACAGTTGCCTTAATAAGACCTGCGCCGCCTCGGGGAATTAGCACATCAAGGTACTCGGTAAGTCCCATAAGCTCAATGGAGCTCTGTCTTGTTGTATCCTCTATAAGTCCTACGCAGTCGGCGGGAAGACCTGCAGTCTCAATAGCCTCTCTCATGACCTTTGTAATGGCAATATTGGAGTTGATAGCCTCCTTACCGCCCCGGAGAATAACCGCATTTCCGGACTTAAGGCAGAGTGCGGCTGCGTCGGCAGTAACATTGGGACGAGCCTCAAAGATAATACCGATAACGCCCAAAGGTACTCTCACTCTTGTTACCTCTAAGCCGTTTGCAAGCTTTCCGCCTGAAATATATGTGCCGACAGGGTCAGGCAGTGCGGCAACCTGACGGGCACCGTCTGCCATACCTTTAATTCTGTCCACATTCAATGCCAAACGGTCAAGCAGAGAGTTGCTCATACCGTTTGCTCTGCCGTTTTCCAAATCCTTTTCGTTCTCACGGAGTATGTACTGTGCCTCTTTTTCAAGTGCATCTGCCAAAGCAAAGAGTGCCTTATTTTTAAGCTCGCCTGCATTTGCGAGTATTCGGGAAGCCTCTTTGGCTCTTTTTCCCATTTCTGAAACTGTCATATATCTTCCTCCAAATCACTGTGTTGTGCCTTAAAAAGAGTTCCTACGGACTTGCCGTCAACTACATCGTAGATGCGCTTTGGGTTATCACCGGCGATTACAAAGCAGTTGATACCGGCTGAAGTTGCATATTTTGCCGCCATAATCTTGGTGGTCATACCGCCGGTGCCTCGGTTACTTCCCGAACCGCCTGCCATTTCCTCAATCTCGGGGGAAATTTTCTCCACTACATCAATACGCTTGGCGTCGGGATTATTGCGAGGGTCCTTAGAGTAAAGTCCGTCAATGTCGGTAAGAATCACCAGGGTGTCAGCGCCCACAAGCTTCGCAACAATGGATGAGAGCATATCGTTATCGCCGAAATTTTTGCCCTCAATCTCATCAATGGAAACCGTGTCGTTCTCATTTACAATGGGGATAATTCCCATAGAGAGCAGAGTTTCAAAGGTATTGAGTACATTTTCCTTCTTGTGCTCGGAATCCACAGCGTCACGGGTGAGAAGCACCTGTGCTACCATGTGATTATACTCGCCGAAGAGCTTGTCGTACATAAACATAAGCTCACACTGACCTATAGCCGCCAAAGCCTGCTTTTCCTTGGTCTCGGAGGGCTTTTGGGAAAGTCCCGCCTTGCCCATGCCGATGCCGATTGCACCCGAGGAAACAAGGATAATATCCCTGCCCTGATTCTGCAAATCGGACAGCACCTTGCAGAGTTCTTCTATTCTTCTTAAATTTGCTTTGCCGTTTTCGTAGGTCAGAGTTGATGTACCCACCTTTACAACGATTCTGTTCATATCCATAAGAAATGCAACCCCCATTATACAATACAGAATCATTATATCATAAGTATGGGCTTTTGTAAATAAAAAAGCAAATACAGTTAAATTACAGTTAAATTCCTGACGCAAATGAGCAAAAAAGGAATAGGTTATATCGCCTTGTTGTTTTTCAATTCTAATAATGGACACAATAATTAGAGGGATTTACAATCCCAATCAGCCAATAATATACTTGACTATGTCATCATGCGGCATTTTTTAGCCTAAATCATTTACAAATATGTCGCTTTATATTATACTATTCAAAGATATTCAGTTACATTCGAGGTCAGATACATGGAACTTTTCGAAACAAAGGAAAAAATCGACAGAGCTTTGCTCGTATCCGTAGACACAGGCGATTTTGACGCAGAAAGCTCACTGGCAGAGCTTTTTGAACTTGTAGAGAGTGCAGGCGCCGAGCCTGTGGCATCTATCAGCCAAAAGCTTGACAGATACGAAACCGCCACCTGTGTGGGAAGCGGAAAGCTTACCGAAATCAAGGAATACTGCGAGGCTGAGGAGATAGACCTTCTCATCTTCGACTGTGAGCTGACACCTACCCAAATTCGTAATATTGAGGCTGAGACAGATGTGCGGGTTATCGACCGCACCACGCTTATATTGGATATTTTCTCCCGGCGGGCTATCTCAAAAGAGGGCAAGCTTCAGGTTGAACTTGCACAGCTTAAGTACCTTATGCCAAGGCTCACAGGTAAGGGTATCGCCCTTTCCCGTCTCGGAGGCGGTATCGGCACAAGAGGTCCCGGAGAAACCAAGCTTGAGACCGACAAGCGTCACATAAAACGCCGCATGGAAACACTCAAGGAACAGCTTCGCGATGTTGAAAACCACAGAAACGAGTTAAGACGCAGACGGGAGAAAAACTCCGTGATTACAGTTGCAATAGTGGGATACACAAACGCCGGCAAGTCCACCCTTATGAACTATCTCACAGAGGCAGGAGTTCTTGCGGAAAACAAACTTTTCGCAACCCTCGACCCCACCTCCCGTTCACTGAAACTCCCCTCGGGCGTCACAGTTATGCTGATTGACACCGTAGGCTTTGTCCGCCGTCTTCCCCACCATCTTGTAGAGGCTTTCAAATCCACCCTTGAGGAAGCCGCAAAGGCAGATATTATCCTCAACGTCTGCGATGTAAGCAGCGAAGAGGCACAAATTCACCTGAGTGTCACCGAGGAGATTCTCAAGGATTTGGGCTGCGGCGAAACACCCATAATACCGGTGCTCAACAAGTGCGATTTGGTGGACAACGGCGCAGAGGAATTCCGCATCAATTCATCGGTTAAAATCAGCGCCGTCACCGGCGAGGGCATTGACAGTCTCCTGAATGCCATTGAGGAAAATCTGCCGGTGAGAGTTAAAAGAGTTACACTTTCGGTACCCTTTTCCGAGGCTTCCCTCGTTGCCGAAATCCGCAAAACAGGCACTCTGCTGAGCGAAGAATACACCGCCGAGGGCATTCTGGTCGAGGCAATAATCGACGAAAAATTCTGGCACAAAGTCCGCGACTTTGCAATAGGGTAACGCCTTGCCCCAAAAGGAATAATATGCTATAATAATACGAAGTGAAACCCGGAAAGGAAGTGACCGCATGGACATCAAAGTCGGTGACAGGCTTGAAATGAAAAAACCCCACCCTTGCGGAAGCAAAATCTTCACCGTAAACCGAATAGGTATGGACTTCAAGATTCAATGTGAGGGCTGTGGCCATGAGGTCTATATTCCTCGCTCAAAGGTGGAGAAAAACATCAAGAGAATTATCACTCAGGAATAAGTTATGATTAGCAAATTAGAGATATTTGAAAAAAGATACAACGAGCTTAGCACTATGCTCTATGACCCGTCGGTTGCGTCCGACAGTTCACGCTTTACCGAGATTATGAAGGAGCTTCGCTCCATTGAACCGGTTGTGGAGGCATTCAGAGCTTACAAGGCTCACAAGGAAAGCGTCGGTGACGCACTTGCTCTTTTGAGCGACAGGGACACCGACGAGGAAATGCGTGCCTTTGCTCAAGAGGAGCTTGAAACCTCGAAGAAAGCACTGGAAGCACTGGAAGATGAAATCAAAATCCTGCTGCTCCCGAAAGATGAAAACGACGATAAAAATGTAATTGTCGAAATACGGGCAGGCGCCGGCGGCGAGGAAGCCGCCCTGTTCTCTGCCGAACTTTACAGAATGTACTCCATGTACGCCGAAAAACGGGGCTTCAAAACCGACATTGTAAATGTGTCCGAAACCGAACTGGGCGGATACAAAGAAATCTCATTTATGATTGAGGGCGAGGGCGCCTATTCCCGACTGAAATTCGAGAGCGGAGTCCACCGGGTACAGCGTGTGCCCGAAACCGAGTCCGGCGGACGCATTCACACCTCAACCGTCACCGTTGCGGTTCTCCCCGAAGCCGAGGATGTTGAAATCGACATAAATCCAAAGGATTTGAAGATAGACACCTTCCGTTCTTCGGGTGCAGGCGGTCAGCACATCAACAAAACCTCAAGCGCCATCCGAATCACACATCTGCCTACAGGCATGGTGGTTGAATGTCAGGACGAGAGAAGCCAGTACAAAAACAAGGATAAGGCCATGAAGGTGCTCAAGAGCCGGCTTCTTGCCGAAAAGCAGGAGGAGCAGGCAGGCTCCATTGCCGCCGAGCGAAAATCCCAGGTGGGAAGCGGAGACAGAAGCGAAAAAATCCGTACCTACAACTTTCACGAAAGCCGTGTAACCGACCACCGAATCAAACTCACGCTGTATAAGCTTGACGCCGTTCTTTCGGGAGCACTTGATGAACTCATAGACCCCCTTATCGCCGCCGAAAGAGCCGAAAAACTCAAGGAAAATTCATAAAATGGAAACACTACTGCTAACTACAAGTGAACAGGATATCACCAAGGCCGCCGAAATCATAAGGAAAGGCGGCTTAGTCGGTATGCCCACGGAAACCGTCTACGGTCTTGCCGCAGACGCTCTCAACCCCAAGGCTGTTATGAGCATCTTCGAGGCAAAGGGCAGACCCGCCGACAACCCCCTCATCGTTCACATTTCAAATATAAATGACATAGAAAAATTCGGACTGACGGCGGAAATCCCCGAAAAGGCTCTGCGGCTTGCGGAAAAGTTCTGGCCGGGACCACTCACCGTTATTATGCCAAAGGGCAAAAATGTACCCCCCCAGGTCACCGCCGGACTTAACTCGGTTGCCATCCGTTTTCCCTCTCATAAAGGGGCGCAGGCGCTGATTTCAAAGTCCCAAAGGCCACTTGCCGCACCCTCGGCAAATCTTTCGGGAAGTCCGAGTCCCACCACCGCACAGCATGTTATGAACGACCTTGGCGGTCGAATCGGCGCAGTTATTGACGGCGGCGACTGTGAGGTGGGACTTGAAAGCACGGTTGTCACTCTTTGCACCAACCCTCCCACCCTACTGCGGCCGGGAAAAGTCACTTTAGAAGAACTCCGAGAAGTATTAGGCGAAGTGAATTTAAGCTCTGCGGTGCTTGAAAAACTGAAAGATAAAGAGGAAGCACCCTCACCGGGCATGAAGTACCGCCACTACGCACCAAACGCAAAGGTGTACTTAGTCAAGGGTGATGATAGAGCGTTCACCGAATTTGTGAACAGTAAAACAGGAGAAGGTGTCCTGAGCCTCTGCTACGACGAGGATGCGGCGAGAATCTGCGTTCCCTATATCACCTTGGGCAAAAAGGGTGACTATGACGAGGAAGCGCACAACCTTTTCTCTGCTTTGAGGAAAATTGACGAAACTCCTAACATAAAAACCGTTTACGCAAGATGCCCCGACACAAAGGGCGTAGGCATGGCAGTCTACAACCGACTGATACGTGCCGCAGGCTTTGAGGTGATAGACCTTTATGAGTGAGACATATACCTTAATCGGACTGACAGGTCCCACAGGCTCGGGCAAAACCACAGTTGCGGAAGTTTTTCGGAGCCTGGGCTTTGCCGTTGTTAATGCCGATGAAATTGCCCACAAAGCACTTGAGGATAAAGAACTCATCAAGGCTTTAGCCGGAGCCTTCGGAGAAGGTATCATCAACGCCGACGGCTCGATAAACCGCCGGGAAACCGCAAAAATCGCCTTCTCTTCAAAGGAAAACACAGAAATTCTAAACTCTCTTACCCACCCTGTTATTTTGCGGCTGGCACAAAGTGAATTTGAAAGACTTTATGATGAGGGCTATAAAAAAATCATCTTCGATGCACCAACCCTTTTCGAATCGGGAAGCCACATACTTTGCCGCAAAATCATCTCGGTAGTTGCACCGAAGGATATAAGAATCAAGCGGATTACGGCAAGAGACGGTATAACCGAGGAGGAAGCAAAAAGGAGAGTCGGCGCTCAAAAGCCAAACGATTTCTATATTGAAAACTCGGACTATGTCCTCTATAATTCCGGCACTGCCGAGGCACTTTCGGAGAAAGCCAAAACCCTTGCAAAGGAGCTTATGAATGAGTAGAAACAGACGAAAAAAACACAGCTCCTTTTTCCCAAAACTCGTCATCGGTGTGCTTTTGACAGCCATAATCATAACCACCCTGTCAATCTCAGGCTGTCTCCAAAGTACCATCAATAGATTTCTCATGAGAATATACCCGCTTCAGTACGAAGCCGAGATTATGGAGGCCTCTGAAACTTACGGTCTCGAACCTGAGTTTATTGCGGCTGTCATCTATGCCGAAAGCGAGTTTAATCCCGATGCTCAGTCCCACGCAGGCGCAAAGGGACTGATGCAGATAATGCCCGACACATTCATGTGGCTTGTGGACTTGCGGGATGATAACTTGACCGAGGAGGATATGCTCACGCCCTCGGTGAACATCGACTACGGTTGCTACTATATAAGCTATCTTAACGGAATCGTTCCGGGTGACATCTACAACGCAGCCGCAGCATATAACGCAGGTTTTTCACATGTTCAGGAGTGGCTCCAAAACCCCGACTACTCAGCCGACGGCTTGGTGCTGGACACCATCCCCTTTGAGGAAACCCACAACTATATCAACAAAATAAAACTTGCCGAAGAAAAGTACGCAGAGCTGTACTTTGAAAATGACGAATACAAAAGTTCAAATCAGTAAATTATAAATTAAGGAGGAAATATAAATGGAAAACAAAGAAACAAACCCCGTAAAAGAACTTAAGGAAAAGCTTTTAATGAGTGACAAGCCCGGAATGCAGAAGCTCACAGCCGAGGAAATCAAAAAGGCAGATGACTTTTGCGTAGAATACAAAAAGTTCCTTGATTTCTCCCGTACGGAGCGAGATGCAGTTGAGTACTCCATTGCTCTTGCCGAGAGAAACGGCTTCGTGGAGTTCAACCCCGAAAACACTTACAAAGCAGGCGACAGAGTTTATGTCAACAATCGAGGTAAGGCTTTGATGCTTGCCGTAATCGGCAAAAAGGGTGTTAAGGAAGGCGCTAACCTTTCAATAGCCCATATCGACTCACCCAGAATCGACCTAAAGCCCAGTCCCCTCTACGAAGCAAACAATCTTGCTCTGTTCAAGACTCACTACTACGGCGGCATCAGAAAGTACCAGTGGCTTGCAATGCCCTTGGCACTTCACGGTGTTGTTGCAAAAACCGACGGCACTGTGGTCAACATCCGCTTTGGTGACGATGAAAACGAGCCTTGCCTTTGCATTACCGACCTTCTTCCCCACCTTGCTTACGAGCAGGTTGAAAAGCCTGTCAAGAAGGCATGGAGTGGCGAGGACTTAAATGTAATCGTAGGTTCACGCCCCTATAAGGGCGAGGACGAGAGCGAACTTGTAAAGCTCAATGTAATGGCGATCCTCAACGAGAAATACGGCATCACCGAAGGTGATTTCCTTTCCGCAGAGCTATGTCTTGTTCCAACCTACAAAACCCGCGATGTAGGCTTTGACGGAGGACTTATGGGCGGATACGGTCACGATGACAAGTGCTGTGCTTACCCTGCACTCATGGCAGCAATCGACACCAAGCTCCCCGAGAGAACAGCCATCACCGTTCTCTGTGACAAAGAGGAGACCGGCTCCGACGGAAACACCGGTATGCAGAGCGACTATCTCCGTTACTTTATGTACGACCTGGCAAAAATGGACGGTGTTGAGGGTCACCACGCAATCTCCAAGTCAAGGTGTCTCTCCGCTGATGTTAACGCTGCATACGACCCAACATACTCAAGCTGCTTTGAAGCAAAGAACTCAAGTTATGTAAACGAGGGTGTTGTAATCAGCAAGTACACAGGTCACGGCGGCAAGGGCGGCACAAGCGACGCTTCCGCAGAGTTCATGGGTGAAATCCGCACAATGCTTGAGGCCGAGGATATTCTCTGGCAGGTAGGCGAGCTTGGTAAGGTAGACCTTGGCGGCGGCGGAACAATAGCAAAGTATGTTGCAAATATGAATGTAGACGTAGTAGACCTCGGCGTTCCCGTACTCTCCATGCACGCCCCCTTTGAACTTATCTCAAAAATCGACATCTACATGGCTTACCGTGCATTCTATGCACTTTTCAAGGGCTAATATTCTATATTTCTACAGCAAACCGGGAGCACAGCCGATAACATCTGTGCTCCCGGTGACTTGCCGCAAAAATAATCGAAAAACCTTAATTTTTGCTCTTGACAGAAGCGGATAAATAGTGTATTATATTTAGGTCGTCAACCGACATCCGGGTGTAGCGCAGTTTGGTAGCGCGCTTGAATGGGGTTCAAGAGGCCGCAGGTTCGACTCCTGTCACTCGGACCATAAAAAGAGAGATGCAATCGCAAGATTGCATCTCTTTTTTTATATTCGGTTGGCGAAGCCAAGCGGTGCGGCCTCTTGAAAGGGCGTTAATAAAACAGTCCGGCGGACTGTTTTTAGCCCGTCGCGTTTATTGGTATTAACCTCCCCCACAATTTCATCATGCGAGGCAGGGCAGTAATCTCTAAAATAAACCGGGCCGCAGGTTCGACTCCTGTCACTCGGACCAACTTAAAAGTCTTGAAAAACGCAGTGTTTGTGCGGGTTTCAAGACTTTTTCTTTTCGTCAAAAAGGCTCTGAAAACCATTTTTCAGAGCCGTTGGTGCAATTGTGGTACAACAGATTATTTAGACTTTATTTCTTCAGTACATTTTGAATTACAATTATAAAATTTTCCGATTATTTGATTATTGCCCGAACAGAAATCACTTTATGAGTACCAATTGACCGCTAAATCGGGGTAAAAACATATCAAATTTTTCTGTATAGCGGTCACTTAATTTTTCGGATGAGTTTCACTGCAATTGTCATATTATAATAAATAAACCGGATAATTACGATCCGAAATATAATTCACATAAAAGTAGTTGTATTTCCAAGATTCAAATCTATATACATCTGAATGAATATTTGAATGTTCTGTGTACTTTATATAATCTTCAATCGCAGAGTTTTCTATATCTAATGTTGATTCAAGTTGTACTAAATATTTTTGTATTTGCGTAGCATAAGTTATGTTGAGATTTGAAACCAACTTCTGAGAAGAGTTGAAACCATCTATTTCTGCTAACGCCTTTTGCAAAGCTGTAGCATCCTTTATAGTAATCTTATCGTCATTATCAACATCGCCAAACATTGTGTTGGATGAACAAAGCTTGAAGTAA
>JAUNJO010000047.1:4345-12774 GCA_030533225.1 Eubacteriales bacterium | reverse complement strand
GTACAATACAGATGTGCAATTTATGGGATAATTGCACCACTTTCCACTAAATTAACTTTTGTAAAGGAGTGTTTGACATGAGCTTTTTTAGTAGAGCAGTTGACAAAATGGTCAACGAAAAAGTTCCCCAAAAAAAGCGTAAGAGAGTGATAGTTCTTGTTTCTATACTTACACTTCTTTCAATGGTTACTTCAACTTATGCTTGGTTTAAGGTAAATACATTCTCAGGTGTTGACAGCCTGGATTTACATATCAGCGTCAGCGCACAGCTCAAGGTCGCAATGGAGGATTACGGCACAGACCTTGACCGTTATACAAAAGTAATAACAAATGAAATGATTAACAGCTACCTGGCTCGGGATAATACCAACCTTGAGGAAATAGTGCTTGACCCCGTAACTTCTAACGATTGCAGGATTTTCAGAAGTCAGCGCGGAGCAGAGCGTCAGCCCAATAAGCGTTCATATCTCGAGTTTGAGTGCTTCTTTATTGCTACCGAGGATATGTGGGTGCATCTCACAACCGAAAGTACTGACGATGGCATGGATGACGGCACTCGGGTTTCAACCGATTCTACCGGCCCCAAAGCGGATGTCGTCAACTGCACTCGGGTAGGCTTTGACGCAGGGGATAACGGCGTTGCCACCTATGAGCCTAACAAGGGCGCCCAGGTCACCTCGCTCAGCACCTTCGATTTGCCCTCAGGCACAATGCAGTATACAAACAGCACAAGGCTTTTCCACCTTAACGCTATGGAGCCGACAAAAGCAACCATCCGTCTTTGGATTGAGGGCGAGGATCCTCAGTGCGACGATGATGTTCAGGATGCACAGCTTTCGGTTCAGCTTGGCTTCATCGGTTGTGATGAAAACAATGTGCCTATTTCCTGATTATATTAATAAGAAAGACTTTTCATTAAATTCGCCTACGGAGTGATTAACTTGTTTGGAAAGAAAAAACCAAAAATAGAACAGCCTATGACTCCGGAGGAGCTCAGTCGCTATAACGACAAAAAGACAGCCGAAGCAGTGGTGGAGCGATTTCATGTTACCACTGACTCTGCCCGAATGGTCAAACTTAAAAAGCGTAAGAAGATTTTGGGTATCGTTCTCGGCGCATGTCTTGCGGTTTTGCTCTTACTTTTCATTATTTCAATGCTTCTTACCCAGTGGGGCGACCTTGTAATCAGCGTTGACTCGCCTGCAGTCCGAAAGGGTATCGTAATCAGCGAGGACCCGAATTTTGAGACTTTCGGCGCAAAGCTTTCCGCAAAGCAGGTCTCCGATGTAACCAATATTACATATACCTGGCTGCCCACAGACCTTGACACAAGTCAAAACGGCTCCCACAACGGTGAGAACTACATTGCCTATACCTTCTATTGTAAGAATAACGGTGAAGTACCTCTTGACTATGAAGCTTACCTTGAGGTTATCGGCGTAGCAAAGTCCGCCGACGAGGCGGTACGCGTTATGGTTTATAAGAACGGCGAGCCTGCCATCTACGGCAAAGCTTCCATGAAGGACCGGGAAACTGCCGAGACCGACTGCACAATGTTCGAAACCAACGAAAAGGTAATGACCACCAAAACGGAGAATTTTGGAGTTGACCAAATTGACAAATATACTATCGTAATTTGGGTAGAGGGAAATGACCCCGAATGTATCGACGATATCCGTTCCGGCCATGTCCGTATGCGTATGCTCTTTGAGGTTGACACCGAGGATGACCCGGGCAAATTCGGTGAAGGCGTATTCAATTAATAAAATTCAATCAATAAAGTTCTGAAAAAATAGTCCGGTTAATAAATAGGTATTCAGTGCGTAAGCACTAATATATAATAAAAAACCCTATGGTGTTTTAGGGGCAAAAATTATTTTTTAGGAGGAATTTCTCATGAAAACAACATCCCGCAGAAGATTATTAGTATCTTCACTCTGCATGCTCTTAGTAGCAATCGTTGCTATGGGCACCGCAACCTACGCATGGTTTACATCAGATCCGACAGCTAATGCAAAGAATGTAAATGTTAAGTCAACTGCATCAGAAGGTTTGCTTATCAAAGCAGCTCAAGAGAATGTATGGACACATAACGCTACTATTGCCAGCACATCCGGTGATCAGGTTCTTGCTCCTGCTTCCTTCAATTTAGGAACTTGGGACGGCGTAGCTTACACAACAAAGGCTGCAGCTGATAATGAATATGTTGCAGCTGATGATGCAGCAGTTACTGCTACAGGCACTTCTTATTCCGAAGCTATCGCAGCAAAAATCACCGGTGTTAGCGAAGGAACAACAAAGAATGTACAGGTTACCGGCGTTACAATTACAACAAATGACAGTACAGCAGACGCACTCAAGACCGATAAGGCAGTTCGTGTAGCTATTACATATACTGCTAACGGTGGCGACGAAACATTCCTTGGCTGCTGGGCTCCCGAAACATCAAATAAGTATCTGACCGGTGAAGGCACATACTCTGCAAAACTGTCAAGCACTTCTTATACATTTAAGACTGGCGCTTCCAGCAGTGTTTCTGTAGGTACAGACGGTAATGACACATTCAAGGTATATCTCTACCTCGATGGCGAGTCTGCTAACTGCTACTCACAGAATATTCCCCTTTCACAGTTAGGTGCAGATATTAAGATTGATTTTGCAATTGTATAATTCAACATTTAGTTTATTAATATCAAAGAAACTATAATTTGGAGACCCCCGAAATGAAAAGTACCTTAAAAAAGATATTCAATGTAATAATCGATGTACTCATCGTAGCGGTATTGATAGTCTCAATACTCGTTGTTGTGATGTCCCTTACCACTAAAAATTCGGGGGTTCCCAACATCTTCGGTTACGCTCCTCTGAGTGTTCAGTCATATTCAATGGAGGATACCTTCACAAGGAATGACCTTCTTATCTGTAAGGTCACCAATGATATTTCCTATGAATATAAGGTAGGGGATATCGTTACCTTCCCCATTGAGATTGACGGAATTTCTACTTACAATACCCACCGTATTGTTGAGGTAGTGGATGACGAGAACATCACCTACTACAAAACTCAGGGTGATAACCGAGACACTAACCCTATACCCGATGAAGAGATGCAGACTTCTTCGTCTATTGTTGCCCTCTATACAGGCACAAAAATTCCGGGTGTAGGCGCAGTAGTAAGCTTTTTAAGAACTCAGCTGGGATTTTTCCTCTGTGTTCTGTTGCCTATGATTATCTTCTTTCTTTACGAAGCTGTGCGTGTTGTAATGAACATTCTGGCTTATAATAAAGAAAAAGCAATCGAAGAAGCACAGAAAGCCGTGGCTAATGCAGAGCTCACCGAAGAGCAGAAGCAGAAAGCCATAGAAGAATATCTTGCTTCTTTGGGGCAAAACCCCACCGCGGAAAATAAGGAGGATGTACAAACACCTGCATCCGACGATAGTTCCCGGGCTGATACTTAAGCTTATTTCAAAATTTGTCCCTAATGCACATCGGGTGCATATTTGTAACGGTAATATTTCATTTCCGCCAATTCCGGCGGAAATGAAATATAAGTTACACTTTATCCTGCCGTGTGGCAGATACCTCCCAAACCTTGGGGAGGGGACTTCTAAATGGCGGAGGCTTTACCTCTGCCGGAGGTCTTTGGATAGGTAGATTTTTTTAAGGAGACGAAGTACCGTGGATACAGTATTTAAATTTCTTTTTGAGTTTCTCGGTCAGTTTTTTAGCTCACTTTGGTCAATTATAGCTGCAGCATTTACAGGAATCGGAAACGCTTTCAACATTCCTGCCTATGTAAACATCATCTATGCTTACACTACCGAGCTTGGCGGTCTCGCATGGTTGGTTGCAATAGTTGCTATTTTGTTGCTTGTGGCTGTACTGGGCCTTATTGTTTGGCTCATTGTCGTCTCTGTAAAAAAGTTTATTACGGGACACCGCAGAAGAAAAGACACAAACTCACTTGTTGCCGAGGTTCAGGCACTCAATAAAGAGGTTATGAGACTAAACCTTGAGAAAGATAAGATCCTCTCTATGAAGGTTTCACAGATTGGTCTCAATCCCAACGAGATTTCCGAGCTTACAGGCGAAGAACTTGAAACCCTCAATCAGCAGGAGGGTGAGGAACAGACAGGCGACAAGCGTTTCTACAAGCTTTCCGAAATCGACGAGCTTTGGGCGGATTATCAGCCTCCCGAATATGATAACGAAATCACTCTTCCCGAGTTCTGTGACCGCTTCAGACTGTTTGCTTGTTCTCAGCTCAAGCTTTTCTATGATATTAAAATTATCCGTCTGTTTATCGCATCATTTGCTTCTACCCGACTTATCATCCTTCAGGGTATTTCCGGTACAGGTAAAACCTCACTACCTTATGCATTCGGTAAGT
Organism: Eubacteriales bacterium; assembly: GCA_030533225.1. GTDB lineage: Bacteria > Bacillota > Clostridia > Oscillospirales > Acutalibacteraceae > Ruminococcoides. Next base: position 8,381 of record JAUNJO010000047.1, on the reverse strand, counting down.
TTATAAACCGTCCTGCAATTATCGCTTCCGTTCAGCCTTCATGGCGTGACCGCAGTGAGCTTTTCGGCTATTTCAACGAATTTACAAAGAAATTTAACGAAACCGAGCTTCTTCGTGCAATGTACGAAGCTTCCTATAACGAGAACATCTACCCGGTAATCCTGGACGAAATGAACATCGCCCGTGTTGAGTACTACTTCGCTGAGATGCTTTCAATTCTTGAAATGCCCTCCAGAGATGAGTGGGTAGTAGATATCGTTCCCAACGGATGGCCCTCTGACCCCAAGCACATCGTAAACGGTCAGATTCAGATTCCCGGCAATATGTGGTACATCGGTACCGCTAACAACGACGACTCTACCTTTGCTATCACAGATAAGGTTTATGACCGTGCAATGCCCATCAACATTGATTCAAAGGGTGTTGCTTTTGATGCACCTTACACCGAGTCCATCTATATTAACTATAAGTATTTTGAGTCACTTCTCAACGAAGCAAAGGCTAATAATGTTGTTTCCGAGGAAAATCTCAAGAAAATCGGTCTCCTTGATGACTATGTTATCGAGCATTTCCGTATAGCTTTCGGTAACCGTATTGTTAAGCAACTGCGCGACTTTGTTCCTGCTTATGTAGGCTGCGGCGGTACTGAGATTGACGGTCTTGACTATGTCCTCGCAAGAAAGGTTTTCAGAAAGTTTGAATCCCTGAACCTTTCCTATATCCGTGATGAAATCGACGGTCTCTGTGCTTATATTGATGAGCTCTTCGGCGAAGAGAATATGGAGGAATGCAAAAGCTACCTCCGTATGCTCAAGAAGCTTGTATAATTAAGCAAATAAGGGCGAACTGAGTTCGCCCTTATACTGAGTTTTTGCGGTATTACCGCAAATCTGGGGTTTACCCTCACTAAAAGTAAGGAGTAAGTATTCATGGCAGATTACAGTAAATATTACCGAGCCTATATGTATATGCAGGAGCAGCTGCGCGATGATTTTACTTACAATTACATAACTGCAAGCCTTAAAGACGGTGACAAAGGTAACGATACCCTCACCGGCCGTACCAATGAGAAAGTTATTGATATGGACTGGGTTGAGGCCATTGAAGAGGTACTGCCTTACATCCAAAAGGCAATTGATGAGCAGCGACGCTTCATCAAGCAGATTGAAAATGTTGTACGCATTGAACTTGCCCGAAAGACCGGTCCCGATTCTGTTAAGCATCTATCACAGCACACCAACTATATCTCTAAAGTTGAAGACGGCATGGTAACTCCCAACAAGATCCTTGTCACCGAGCAGGAGGAATCCTTTGCCATCTACGAAAACCGTGTGCTCATGACACTAATCCGCAGGGCACTTCATTTTGTTGATGATAAATACTCCAAAATGAAGGGCGTTCCCAACGATTCTTACAGTGAGATTCAGGCAATTCGCCACACCGAACTCAACGGAGAGGTTATCGACTTTGCTTTCAACTACATCAACGAATCTCAGGAAGTATTAGCGGATGACTTGGATGTTTTGGATGTTTCCGAGCTTTCCGACTTCGACCGTATCCGTCGTATTCGTTCAACTCTCAATGAGTTTTTGAATACTCAGCTCATGCGTGAAATCGCAAAAGAGCCTGAGGTTCGTCCGCCTATTACACAGACCAACCTTCTCAAGAAGAACCCGAACTTTAAGAAGGCAATGGAGCTTTGGAACTTCCTCGATACCTACAAGCGACCCGGCTTTGAAATTGTCGGCGAGAACTTTACAGGTGAGATGGATGACGATGTCAAGCAGGATGTTTACCTTTGTATGAACATTCAGCATTTCCTTATGAAGCTCTCCACAAACCCTGCACTTAGACGAATCCTTCAGCAAAAATACGAGGAAGAGAACAAGCGTATTGCCGAGGAGGCAGCCTTACCCGAGAAGATGCGTGCCGCAGCTATGCAGGCCCGTATTGACGAGGTAAGAAAAGAGGAAATGGATATTCGCCTCAAGGAAATCCGCGAGCGTGAAAAGAAAATCCTGGAACTCACTAACGAAGTTAAGAACCTGAAGGTCACTTTAGACCAGAAAGAACAGCAGATTCTCACCCTAAAGGGACAGATTTCAGCCCTGCAGGATGAGCTTGAAGCAGTTAAGAAAGAACTTCAGGAGACAAAGATTAAACTTCTCGAAGCAGAGAAGGAAATTGAAAGACTCAAAGAAGAAAATGCAGCATTAAAGGCAGAAGTTGCCGAGCTGAAAGAAAAAGTTTCACAGCTTGAAGCACATATCGTAGAGCTTAACAATAAAATCGCTTCCCTCGAGGCACGGGTTCAGGAGCTTGAAGAGGAAAATGCAAAGCAAAAAGCTCTCATTGCAGAGCAGCAGGCAATTATTGCCGCACAGACTGCAAAGATTGCAGAGCTTGAGAATCAGGTTGCAGAGCAGCTTGCAAAGATTACAGCACTTACCGAGGCTTTGGAACGCGCACAGGCAGAAATTGCAGAAAAAACTGCTCAAATTACCGACTTAACAGAGCGCAACGCCTACCTTACCGATACTCTCAATACTGAGCGTGAGGAACATAAGGCAACTGTCACCAAAATGGAAAATGACCACAAAAATGCAGTTGATAAGCTTAACGCAGACCATAAGGCAACTGTTGACAAGATGACAGCCGACCATAACGCCCAGGTTGAAAAGATGAATGATGAGCACAACGCTTGTGTGGAGAAGATGAACGAAGATTTCGCCCACAAGACAGAGGCAATGGAAGAAAAGCATAGGGGAGAGGTCAAAGCTCTTAAGAATACTATCTCCGATGCGCAGGCAAAGCACACCTCTTATGTTGCCAAACTCAACTCCGATTTTGCAGAGAAAACCAGCAAGGCAGAGGAAAAACGTATTAAAGAGCTTGCCGCTAAGCAGGCAGAATTTGATTCACAACTTGCCAATGTTAAGAAAGCTAATGCCGATGCTACTGCCGCAGCTGACATGAAGCACGCTTCTGAAATCAGAAAAGTGCAAAAGTCGGTTGACAGACGGGTTGAGGCCGCCAGAAAAGACGAGGAAAAACGCTACAATGCAAAGGTGCAGGAGCTTAAAGCTCAGCAGGAAAGGCAGATTGCAGAGCTTAAACGCAAGCTGAGAGTTGAACTCAGAAAAGCAAAGCAGGAAGCAAAAGCAGAGGTTAAACGCACCAAAGAGAAAGCACGCAAAAAACTCTTTACAAAAGAAGAACTCATTGAAATTAACGACATCATCGAAGGTAACTGATAAAGCTAATCCGAAGGGGCAGACTTATGAAAAATTCTACTGCGTCCAACAGAAAAACGGGCATAATGATTGCTAAAAATTTAATAATTCTTGTTGTGCTCGTTTTCGTTGCAGTACTTGCAATGTGGGCGTGGTTTACCAATAATCCTTCGGCTACAGCTGATGGAATTAATGTAGAGTGCGATGTTCCGAACGGTATTGAAATTGCCGTTGTAGCTCCCGGTGAAACTCCTACTGAAGAGGATTTTGTTACGGAATCCATTAAGATAAGTGCGGATAACTTTTCTTTTATGGAAGAGCTTGTTATGTCAGAGGTAACATCTGACGGAAAAATATTTTATAAACCGGCGCTTATTCAGTCCAACGGTATAGCTTATGCTGATGTTACTGCGAAATGGGATAAGGCAGTTGCTAATGAGAATTATCTGAGCTTTGATTTGTATATTCGTTCAAAGAGTACTCAGAATGTATCACTTACAACTGAATCTAAATTTACTACGCTTCATCCTGACCAGCTTACTGGAGAAACTGCATTTAATAAGAGTACAGAAGGAGATTATTCCAGAGATTGTATTGTAGGTGCTGCGAGATTTTCTGTTGTTGATTATAACGACAAAAAAGAAGGCGACTTAAAATTACTTTGGATTCCCAGACCGGATATTTATTTTTACAGTACCGGCGGTAATTCAGGCGTTGTACTTGATGTTGATGAAACTGCTTACGACGGTTGTACTTACAAACATGATTACTATATAGTTACAGATGAGTCAAAAACGAAGCGT
>JAUNJO010000047.1:0-4335 GCA_030533225.1 Eubacteriales bacterium | reverse complement strand
ACCATTGACAAAGATTCAGGTTTAGGCTATTTCAAGACTTCTGCAAAAAACGGTGAAGATGAGTATGTTTTGCCGGAAAAAACCGAGATTCTTAAGCTGACAAAAATAGGTGACGACAAGTACTATACTAAATGTGTAAGATGTAATATGTGGGTTGACGGTGAAGACACTGAAGACCGCCTTGCACTTGTAAAGGGTAAGTTCCAAATTTATCTTGATTTAACAATAAAATAAAGTATAATATATAAAGAAAGAAGTTGAGTGTATGAATCTGAAAAATGCTGTTGAAAAGATTACTGATGCTTTTCATGGCAGAAAAAGTTTTAATCTAAAAAAGATTTCCACTTTATACATCTCAATATTCCTTATTTGCTTACTTCTGCTTTCAACTACGCTTGCTTGGTTTACAACTGATGACGCTCCATATGTCGATTCTGACACCTTTACATTGGAGTCCGTTTCAGGTCTTCGTGTAAATGATGGTGAAGACTTGAAAAACGAAATCATAATCGAGAATATGATATTGTCTGAAGCTTCAAGTGTTGACGGCAGAAATATCTTTTTCCCGACTACCGGCTCTTTCACAAACAACACTTCCGAAATGACTTTCCGTGAAGGAAATGTAGGTGACAAGAATGTAAACTACTGTCACAGGGATTTCGTCCTTAAGGGTGACTCGGGCGTAACTTATGTATACATCAAGAGTTACTCCGTTACTGTAGACCGTGTTGAGAACGGCGAAACGGTGCATGAAGTATTTGACGGTTCAACAAAAATAACCTACGATTCTAACGGCATTCCCATAAGTCAAGAAGAGCATGCAGAGTGCCCGGTTCGTATGTCCTTTATTGATGACAGTGCTTATGAGCCTATAGTTCTCGACCCGTCTGCTCTTCTTAACAGCTATGTATACAAGTACACTGCTATTGATTCAATTGATGCAAACGGCAAAGCAACAACAAAAGAGTCGAATGCAGAATCTTTTTCTGATTACTATTTTGGAACCGGTAAACCTATTTTTACTCTAATTGGACAGAATCCTCTGAATGTTGCAATGGTTGTATGGCTTGAGGGTACGAGTGATGCCTGCGACCAGTATGTGGGACAGAATATTTCGGTTGATATTGAACTTGAAAGTAACTGGACCGATATGGAATATGTATATTTTGTCGACGACACTTTACCTGATGGTGACGGCGGACCGACAAAATGGGTTAGCGGTTCCTATGTTGTAATGACATATAGAGATACTAACGCCGGCGGTGCAATGAAGTCTGTTGTAATGAAACAGTCTTTCGGCAAAGATGACGAGTGGTATGCACCAATTCCGAGCAACATAATTACGGGTATCTCTTTCTACAGGTACAACATTAATAAAGAAGTTATTTACAACGCATGGCACACATTTGATGGTGTTGATAATCAGTTGAGCTCAACAGCGTCTGCTTGGGCAACAGAAATTCTCGGTGAAAATAAATTGCAGGAATATCGTACCGATGATGGCACAGCAAGCGGTAAAGTTGAAACTGTATATACTGCAAGACGTGGTAACGGTTACGGTAAGGTTGAAGAAACTGATCCCGAGCTGCAAAAGAAACGTCTTTCACCTTGTATCGGTTACTGGGGCTCTCTCGGTTCGTCAACCGAAACTACGGTTGCAACGCAGCCTACAACGACCGGAACTGGAGGTACAACTTCTCCTTCGGGTCAAACTGTTACAATTCAGATTTCACTTGGACAGATTAAACCATGGGTTCAGAGTAACTTAACGAATGACGGTTACGAGCTTTATGCCGAATTCAATGACGGCAATCTTGTAAAAATGAATAAAGTCAGCGACAATTATTACCAGAATACATCGGTAACAGCAAAGATGAATTCAAGTCTGAAATGTTTTACATTGAAGAGTGCATCTGATACAAAATATCTTGTGCTTGACTCATTGCAGTTGATTTCAAGACAGGAGAATATGTCCTTCGAGATGCAGAATGATGATACGGTCAAACGCACAGGCTAATGAAAAAGGGGTGTCACAATGAAAGAAAAATTTTGTGCAATAAAAAAAGCTTTTACAAAGAAAAATAAATCTCGCTACGGAATTTTGATGTCAGTTGTGGCACTTATTGAAGTGTTAATGATATTACTTGTTTCAACATATTCTTGGATTGAAACAATTTCATCAATCAGAATAACTGATTCAATAGGTAAGATTGATACATATACATACACTAATGCTGAAATAGGCACGGGGGTGGGATATTCAGGCACTCCAATTGACCTTGAAAAATATTTCCGTGCATCCGGTAATGTGCATCTTGCTACAGCATCAAGCGCTGACGGAGACAATTTCTTTTTCCCGCAAGTTGCCAGCGCCGGAGCAAACAGCAATTTCTACAGAAAAGGCACAATAAACGATAAGAACACTAATTATATTAGATTTTCTTGCAGAGTGCTGGCAAAAGGTACCAGTGCCAGCTTCTATTTTGACAAGGTACCTACCTTTAAGATTGGCGGTACAGAAGTTACAGATAATAGTGTGAGATTAGCTATTTCAATTTCTGATTCTGTTGATTCAGTAGGAAGTACATCTGTATATTCCTATAACGCTGTTGACAGTGAGAATGTAGTCGGAAATGTCGACGGCACCAAGGTAACTACAACAAAAATTCACGCTTTTTCAGATTATGATAATAATGGCGATGATGATGCTAACATACTTTTCACCGTTCCTAAGGACGGAGAAAAAATCATTACTTTTACTCTCTGGCTTCAGGATTCCGGTGATTCTGTAAAGAATGCAACATTTTCAGGAAAAACGGTAACATCAGATGATTTTAAAATTGTTACCGGCGTTAAAACGACTAAAATTAACTTTGTTGACAGAACTTCTGCGCATAATAAAAGTAATGCAATAAGCCCTACATGGCAGTGGGCCAGCAATGATAATGCAAAAATTTGGGTTTATGCGCCTTCCGGAAATGCCTATGAAATGACCAAAGTAGTCGATGAAAACGGTGTAAATGCTGATCCGCCCACATGGACTTTGACTGTAGCAACAGAATTGCTTGGTGATTCAACCAAAGATTTTTATTTCTATCGTACAGCAGATACCGTTACTTCAGAGCCGCAGAATAATCACTATAATTTCTGGAAAACAACACTTTCAAGTGCAGGAACAACTGCAATTCCGACATACACCGCATTTGGTAACACCAAACCCGACAATAAAGAAGGATACGGAACATGGAGCGATGTAGCGGAAATCAAAGTTTTGGGTGACGATGCTGAAAGCGTGTTGAAAACTCCCGGTGAAAGCGACACTCCGCAGGAGCTTACAATAAATACCGCAGCAGATATTCCGGTTCAGATGAACTATAACAATAATTTCTGGCGAGCATTTATTCCAAACGATTCAAATTCAAAAGATTTGACCTTAAATATCAAGAAAAATGATACTACTACCTACACTATTGCAGCAGGTTACAGAGATTTAACGGAGAATGCTTCAACATTCCGTGTAACTTCAAGTACAACAGGTTACTGGGAGGAGCCTGCAATTGTACAGGTACTTGTTCCTGACGAATATATATCTATGGGTAGTGTAAAGGTCAGCGGAGGGCCGAGTGGTGCTACTACCGTTAAGGTTACTAAGGGCACAACAGTTAAGCTAACGGCAACTGCCGCTTCAGATGATTATGCATTTGAGGGTTGGTATAGCGATGAAGCTTGCACTAAATCGGCAAGTAAAATAAGTCAGTTTAATGTAATAGCAAGCGAAAAGAATAAAACTTATACTTATTACGCAAAATTCCAGTACAACGTTCGACTGACGGCAAAGACAGACGGCGTTGTTGGAGACGACTCGGGCGGTCAGGTGCAGATTAACGATGACGGTACACCGGGTGCAAAAGTAAGTCTTCCTGTTTTGAAAGGCGGTTCAGTAAAACTTATTGCTCTGCCAAATACCGAAGATTATGAGTTTATGGGTTGGTACGACAGCGAAAGCCGTCTTGTTCACGATAATACTCAAACTACTGTTGAAATAACAGATTTACAGAGTCCGATTAATCTTTATGCAGTTTATAATGTAAAGAAATTTGTTCTGAAGGCTTATGCTGCAACAGACGGTAAACCCGGAACTACGGGTAATGCGACAGGCGGTACTGTAAAATTTGATTCTCAAACTACTTCAGGAGCATACGCAACTATTACGGTTGATTATACAGGAAAAGCTACATTTGTTGCAATTGTAAGGGATACCGACGGCTATGAATTTGCCGGTTGGTATAGTGATTCTGCCTGCTCAAGCTCAAAACTTGTTACAAAAGAGCTTAC
>JAUNJO010000090.1 GCA_030533225.1 Eubacteriales bacterium | reverse complement strand
TCTTACCATTATAGCGTGGCTGTCTATCTGACAATCTGACGGTCTTTCTTTAAATCTGTCGCCGACAAGCTGACTTATTTTCATAGATTTTACCTCCTGTTACAATAAAATTAGTCGGGTAAATCCCTTACATCCGGTAAGGGTTTACACGCGCTTGTTACCTAAGCTATAATGAAAGCAGTAATTGGACTGACGTTTACCTCCGTGGGACAAAGCGCCCGTAATTTAGACAGTCATCCATGCTTTCATTACAGCGTTCGGTTTATGCAGGTTGTGCCACTCCAACGAGTGCGTTCGTGTCACCCAACAGATTGCATCGGTAATGAGTAAAAGCGTGGTCTATCCGATTACAAAAATCATGTTAGGAGCAATAAGTTATGAACGCAGTTGGTATCGATGTATCCAAGGAAAAAAGTACTGTTGCAATACTCAGTCCGCAAGGAATTGTTGTGGCATCGCCTTACGATGTGCCTCACACCGACAGTAGCCTGAAAGAGCTTGCATCAACAATCAAGAAGCTACGGGGTGAAACACGGGTTGTCATGGAAGCAACCGGCAATTATTATGAACCTATCGCCCGTTTTCTCCATGAACAAGGTATATTTGTTTCCGTAGTCAATCCGATACTCATCAGTGACTTCGGTGGAAACACATTGCGTAAGCCTAAAACAGACAAGAAAGACGCTGTTAAATTGGCTATGTATACGCTGACCTACTGGCTCGACCTGAGAAGGTATGAGCCTATTGAAGATTTGCGTAAATCCTTGAAAATGCTGAATCGGCAGTATCAGTTTGCAATAAAACAGCAAACCATGATGAATAACAACTTAATTTCACAGCTTGACCTGACTTTTCCCGGTATTAACAAGCTCTTTACATCACCTGCCAGAGCTCAGGACGGACATCTGAAATGGGTGGACTTCGTGTTGGAATTTCCTCATCGTGATAGCGTTGCCAAGCTTTCACCAAGCATTTTTAAAAAGAAATATCAGCGTTGGTGCGAAAAAAACGGTTATTACTACCACAGCAGCAAAGCAGATAAAATCCACGAATTTGCGAGAGAAGCTGTCAATGCAGTTCCTGCCGACGGTGCGTTTATCTTGATTATTACTCAAGCGGCAACCACCTTGAATGCGCTCGCAGAAAATGCAAATGCTCTGCATAACGAAATGAAACGAATCGCAGAAATGTTGCCGGAATATGATACCGTCATGGAATTGTACGGTGTTGGTGACAAGACAGGTCCTCAACTCATGGCTGAAATCGGTGACACTCGTCGTTTTCACAATCGCCGTGCTGTTACGGCATATTTCGGTTATGACAGTGAAAATGACGATTCGGGGCAGAAAGTTTCCAAGTCAAATCCAATCACAAAGAAGGGCGCGTCGGCTCTGCGACGAACTCTATTTACAATTATGATAGCATTAATCCAGAAACAGCCCGTAGACAACCCGGTTTATCAGTTTCTTGATAAAAAACGCTCCGAAGGAAAGCATTATTATTGCTATATGACCGCCGCCGCCAACAAATTTCTGCGAATCTATTATGCCAAGGTAAATGAAGTGCTGAACGCACAGTCTTCCGGTTGACATCTATTCATAGATTCTGAGCCGGAGGCAAACATAGGCACGGCGTAGCCGCTTGACCTTGACAGAATGTCATAAAAATGCTACAATATCTGCCTTGACGGTGGCTATCTTAATCTATTCATGAGTTCCTCACCGTCGGCATGACAAACAAAGCATTTTTATGATGTTCTGTCAAGGTTGCCGTTCGGATTCAACTGCACTTTAATTTTTCAGACCGTTTCGACGGTCTTATTGGCATGCCTACATTTCCTTATGTGAAAGTTCTATGAAACCTTCGCTTTTCTTATTGACTTTTATTTGCAGGTCTAAATTATGGTGATACCTAGGGTATCAGTTATTTGCCTGTTTGTGGTGAAAAAAGACAAGCCGCCTTGTCACACAATTGCTATTTTAAACTTCAGAGCATTCCTCCTTAAAAATTGTAGTTTTTAATCTCTAACGTTAATCAGAAATTTGTGTACTTTGCTTGCGAAAATGATTACTTCTTGTTCATCATCTTCTTGAGAGCTTTAGGTTCTTTCGGCTGATAGCAATCAAACCAAGAAGCAGCTCCGCATGCCTGCTTTGCGGTTTCAAGTGCAACCTTCGCTGTAAGATTAAGCATAGCAGTTTTGATTGTGTTTTTCATTTTTTGTCCCTCCTTCCACAGAATAATCCAATTAGCATTAATGCTGCAACAAAAAATAGAGTGAGTG
>JAUNJO010000046.1:12515-13014 GCA_030533225.1 Eubacteriales bacterium | reverse complement strand
TTATTTTTGGATATAATCTGTTTGGTTGACGCAATTAGTGCATAGCGACACAGGCAGCAATTAAGGATATGAAATAATCATAGCCTAAGCGGTTTGGGGCAATCCCAATAACAAAATACCCAAAAGTCCTTGCAAAGAATAAGCAAGGACTTTTGGGAACACTTATTATTCCCTTTCTTTTGCCGCAGCACAGTCCGATTAGTGCTGTAATACAGTTAAATGCTTTATACATAGGTGAAATGCTCGGGAATAAAACGCCGTACCGGAATAATGGGTAGACGAAACTATAGAATTTTTTATAAAGAATTTCTAAAAAGGAGGGTTGCGATATCGAACAGTACTTCGCTCCCGAGATTGTGATAATCAAGTTCGAAACAGAAGAAATCATTGCAACCAGCGATATGCCCAACTTTTTGGCATGGGAAGAAGAGGACAACGCTTTGTAACCCTACCAAAATCAAGTCCCCACTGAGTAATCGGTGGGAATTTTTTTGCTCAA
>JAUNJO010000046.1:0-12505 GCA_030533225.1 Eubacteriales bacterium | reverse complement strand
AAAAAAGGTAATCCGTCATATTATTACATTGAGTATCAATCACGAAAGGGTAAATCACCTATAAGATATACCCACAGACAATCAAAAAGCCAACAGAAAAATTACGGAAAATGTTGACTTTTGTCATAAATCATGGTTAAATAAATTAAGGAGAGGTAACAATTTGTTCACAATTTCAAATTATGTTGCTCTCGCATTTGAAAGGAGAATATATTATGGAAAACAACACCCCCGTACGCAAACTTAATTCAGACAGAAATTTCTGGGTAATGGTTTTGCTTTCTATTATAACCTGCGGTATTTACCCCATATTTGTCATGTCTGAGATTTCCGGTGATATTAATACCGTAGCTTCAAGATATGACGGCAAAAAAACCATGCACTTCTGCTTGCTGTGTTTTGTTGTCGCTCCGATTACTTTTGGTATTGCGTCCTTTGTTTGGTACCACAATATTTCTGAGCGAATCGGCGCAGAGCTTAAGAGACGCGGAATTTCCTACAGTTTCGGTGCGTCTGACTTTTGGCTGTGGAATGTACTCGGCAGTTTCATCGTTGTCGGTCCTTATGTTTACCTCTTCAAACTTCTCAAAGCAGTCAATCTTATCAATGAACACTACAACACTTACGGTTAACTCTTAATAGAATACCGGCACATAGTAAAAATCACAAATCAAAACCACTAGTGAACTAGTGGTTTGCACAAGCCCCTGTAAGGGGCGCCTACTGGCTGAACCCCTAAAAGGGGCTCTGAAAGTTTGACACCGCATTACTGCTTCAGGCAGCCGCTCACGTGCGGCTGTCTTTTTTATGCCTACTTATTCTTGTTACCCGTAAACGGGTCTGTATATTCTTTAAGTGTCAGTTGGTCTGAAGCAAAATCTTCTTCTAACTGTGTTCTTATATATTCCGCTATTACCTTTTTGTTTCGACCGACTGTATCTACATAATATCCACGACACCAAAAACTTCTTGCGCTATACTTATATTTTAAGTTTGCATGTCGGTCGAAAATCATTAAGCTACTTTTTCCTTTGAGATATCCTATGAATTGTGCTATACTTAAATATGGAGGTATGCTCACCAACATATGTATGTGGTCTACACATGCTTCTGCCTCTATTATTTCCACGCCTTTTTGCGTGCACAATTTCCTCAATATCTCTCCGATATCTTTTTTTGATTTTTCCATATATTTCTTTGCGTCTGTACTTTGGTGCAAAGACTATATGGTACTGACATCTGTACTTTGAATGTGACAAGCTTTTGATTTCATTTTTATCTTTCATGTTAATTATTCCTCCTTGTATTTCGGTAATGCGGTCGCCAAACCACTACCATTATACTTGGAGGTTTAATTGCTTTTCAACACTTTTGGGCTTGCTTAATGCTCTCCCTTTTTTCTTTGCTGAAGCTTTTATCTTCCCCCGGTAGAACCGGGGGATTATTTTCACGTCTAAAGACACCATAAAAAATTAAAAGGTACCGAATTGGTACCTTTTAATTTATGGTGCAGGTAACAGGACGATAATTTTTTCAGAAGAAAATTATCCACCCTTGGCGACCCAAAGCCGAGGGCTTTCGGTACCCGCCTGCGGGCTTCACTCCTAAAAATGTGCCACCGGCACATTTTCTTAACGGAGTTCACCTTCTTAAGGTTCAAGTCCTGTAACTCCATATAAAAAATTAAAAGGTACCGAATTGGTACCTTTTAATTTATGGTGCAGGTAACAGGACTTGAACCTGCATGAAATTGCTTTCACATGGACCTGATGATTACACCACTTCGGTGTAAATATAATATTCAAAGGGAATGCTTATTCAAGTTTATTCTGTCATATTTTATTTAAAGTATCAACTTATATAAAGTTATCCGTGTTTGCCTTATGTCTTACAAGTTCGTTTTCTTTCCGTATGCAAAATTTATGAAACTGATTATTTCACCGCTTATCGCATCAGAAATTTTTCCACTCTTTTTGTCATACCCTTTCTGAATATCATCTAAATATACAATGAATTTATACAACAATCGTATCTTTATAAAATAATATTATATTATACATCAGATTTTGATAAAAATATAAATTTTACTATCATTATATAGTAAATATTGACAAGATAAGAATATATGGTAAAATAACAATGAAGATGGTGCGCAAAATGATATAAATCTATTATTTTTTCATTGACAAACCGTAAATTATATGTATAATATTAGTAAATTGTATCATACCAAGAACAATTAGGTTACTATGATAAGGTAGTATACCGCAAAGCTCTGACGCTCCGTCTTCTGACGGAGCGTCATCTTTTTCTGTCCGCTCAGTTTCACCCTACGTTCCTGCGAGCGATGGCTAAAGAAACGTTTTGCAACAGTAGGTGCGTTTGATTATATTTTGATACATCGTTATGTCGTTTAATAGGAGGTTTTTATGAAATATTCAATAGGACTTGATATTGGAGTTACGTCAATCGGTTTTTCTGTTATGATGCTTGACGACAACGATCAGCCGTGCAGAATTCTGAAAATGGGTTCACGAATTTTTGAAGCTGCTGAAAATCCCAAAGACGGTTCGTCGCTTGCCGCACCTCGCAGAGAGAACAGAAGTATGCGCCGAAGATTGCGCAGAAAACGCTTTAGAAAAGAGAGAATAAAGTTTCTTATTGAGCAAAGCGGAATTATGAGCGTTGAAGAAATTAATAGTATGTATCAGACAGAAACAGAGTTGTCCGATATATATGAAATCAGATGCCGTGCACTTGACAGCTCACTCAATAAAGAGGAGTTTGTAAGACTGCTTATTCATTTTTCACAGCGCCGAGGTTTCAAATCAAACCGCAAGGTTGATTCGCAGGATAAAAAAACCGCAGATGGTGCATTGCTTTCAGCGGTGGAAGAAAATAAAAAGCTCCTAAAAAGCAAGGGCTACAGAACCATAGGCGAGATGCTTTGCAAAGACGAAAAGTTCGCTGAATGCAAGAGGAACAAGGCTGACAGCTATTCACACACCTTTGCTAGGCAGGATTACTACGATGAAATCAAATTGATTTTCAGCAAGCAAAGAGAGTTCGGCAACACTATTGCAAGCGAAACGCTTGAAAACAGTTTTCTGGAAATCTATCTTTCTCAACGTTCATTCGATGACGGCCCCGGAGGAAACAGCATTTACGGAGGAAATCAAATTGAAAAAATGCTCGGAAAATGCACCTTTGAAAAGGATGAGTTCAGAGCAGTTAAAGCTTCATATTCATTTGAATATTTCACTTTACTTTCAAAGATCAATGCGTTGAAGATAATCTCGTCTGAAGGAAAGAGAGCTTTAACCGAAAATGAGAGAAATGATATTGTAAAACTTGCTTTCAATAAAAATTCTATCACTTACAATTCACTTAGAAAGGAACTCGGGTTATCAGGCAGCGAGTATTTTAATGTTTCTTACGGTGAAAAATCTGCTGAAGACACCGAAAAGAAAATGAAATTTACTTATCTCAACGCCTTTCACACATTCCGAAAAGCCTACGGAGATTCTTTCTTGCAATGGAGTACAGAAAAGAAAAACACCCTGGCATATGCGCTTTCGGTTTTTAAGAACGACAATAAAATAACCGATTATCTTACAGATAATGGTTTTGACAGTGATGAAATCCGCATTGCTCTAACCTTGCCAAGCTTCAGTAAAACCGGAAATCTGTCCGTTAAGGCTATCAATAAGATTATCCCCTTCCTTGAACAGGGTCAACTTTACAGTGAAGCCTGCACAAGTGCGGGATATAATTTCAGGGCCGACGAACAGTGCAAAGGCAAATTTCTTCCCGCAAACCCCGAAACTGCAGTTGAGTTGCAGGATTTGAGAAATCCCGTAGTCAGACGAGCAGTATCACAGACAATCAAAGTTGTTAATGCAATTATCCGCGAATTTGGCGACAGTCCTGTGTTTGTCAATCTTGAAGTTGCGAGAGAGCTTTCAAAAAACTTCAAAGACAGAAAGGATATTGAAAAGGCCCAAAATGAAAATAAGGCGACCAATGAGCGCATTATGGACAGACTGAGAAATGAGTTTCATTTGCTTAAACCCACAGGACAGGACCTGATAAAGCTGAAATTGTGGGAGGAGCAGGACGGAATTTGTCCGTACTCCTTAAAGCCGATTTGTATTGACCGACTGTTTGAAACAGGCTATACCGACATTGACCACATTGTTCCATACTCATTAAGTTTTGATGATACCTATAACAACAAAGTGATTGTGCTTTCCTCGGAAAACAGACAAAAGGGTAACAGACTTCCGATGCAATATTTGAGCGAAGATAAAAAGAACGCATTCTATCTCTGGGTTGATAACTCAAATCTTCGCAACAGGAAAAAGAAAAACCTTCTCAGAGAAACGCTTACCGATGATGACCTTTCAGGCTTTAAAAAGCGAAATCTTCAGGATACGCAGTATATTTCAAGATTTCTGCTGAACTATCTGAAAAAATACCTTCAACTTGCACCGAATACAAAAGACAGAAAGAACACAATCGTTGCCGTAAACGGAGCTGCAACGGCTTATGTGCGCAAACGCTGGGGGATTTCTAAAATCCGTGAAAACGGCGACGTGCACCACGCTGTTGACGCTGTTATAATTGCTTGTATAACGCAGGCTATGATAAAACGCATTTCTGAATATTCAAAATATCACGAGAACGAATATATTGACAATAAAGGTGAGTATTTTGACGTTGATAAAAGAACCGGAGAAGTGATTAATCGTTTTCCGATGCCCTATCCGTATTTCAGACAAGAGCTGGAAATTTTATGCTCTGAAAATCCGTCAAGATATCTTCTTGAATGTCCGCTGCCAAATTACTCGGTAGGTGAGGATGTTAAGCCGATATTTGTTTCACGTATGCCAAAAAGGAAAATTACGGGAGCTGCTCACAAGGATACAATAAGAAAGCCCTATGAATTTGACGAAAAAAGCTACGCCGTTTCAAAGGTTGCGCTAACGTCACTTAAATTAAAAAACGGAGAAATAGAAAACTACTTCAATCCGTCCAGTGATATTCTGCTTTATGATGCACTACTTGAAAGACTTAAACAATTCGGCGGAGATGCAAAAGCGGCTTTCAAAGAAAATTTCTATAAGCCAAAGAGTGACGGCAGTAAAGGACCGCTTGTAAGAAAGGTAAAGATAATCGAAAAATCGACATTAACTGTTACTGTACATAACGGTACGGCAATAGCTGACAACGATTCAATGGTGAGAACAGATGTCTTTTATGTTGAAGGAGAGGGTTATTATCTTGTGCCGATTTATGTAGCCGATACTGTAAAAAAAGAATTACCGAATAAAGCAATAGTGCAAAGTAAATCATTTGATAACTGGAAAGAAATGAATGACGAAAATTTCCTGTTTTCACTTTATCCGAATGATTTAATACATATTGTTTCCAAAAAAGATTTGAAGTTCTCTTTAGTGAACAAAGATTCTACCCTTGCAAAAAATCTTGTAACAAAAGATATATTCGTATATTTCAGAAGGAGCAGTATTTCAACCGCCTCTGTAACAGTCATTAGTCACGATAACACATATACAATCCCGAGCTTAGGTGTAAAGAATTTACTTTTACTTGAAAAATGTCAGGTGGATGTGCTCGGCAGTATTACTAAGTCAGGCAGAGAAAAAAGAATGGGGTTCAAATAATGGGATACAGGGTGTTGTTTCTTACAAATCCTATAAAGCTGTCTGTAAAGAACGAACAATTGATTATTGACAACGGAGAGATAACCAAAGTACCGCTTGAAGATATAGAATGTGTTGCAGCGGACAGTCAACAGATAAATGTCAGTACATATCTTCTGATGAAATTCTCAGAGTATGCCATCACATTTTATGTGACCGATAGATATCATCATCCCTGCGGAGTGTTTCTGCCCGTAAGCCGACACAGCCGACATATGTCAGTGCTTAATGACCAGATAAATATGAGCCTTCCGACAAAAAAACGGTTGTGGAAACAGATTGTTATGCAGAAAATTGAAAATCAGGCTACGGTTCTGAAATTGTGCAATGTTGACGGCTGGATGGAGATTGACAGCATAAAGCATAAGGTACATTCGGGTGATACAAGCAATATGGAAGCAGTTGCGGCATCAAAGTATTTTAAACTGCTTTTCGGAAAAAATTTTTCAAGAAGTCAGGAAAATACAATTAACGCATGTCTTAATTACGGCTATGCGGTTCTGCGTAGCACTATTGAAAAAAATCTTATAGTTTACGGATATGAGCCGTCAATTGGAATTTTTCATAAGAGTACTCTAAATAATTTCAATCTTGCTGACGATATTATCGAGT
This sequence comes from Eubacteriales bacterium, assembly GCA_030533225.1. Lineage (GTDB taxonomy): Bacteria > Bacillota > Clostridia > Oscillospirales > Acutalibacteraceae > Ruminococcoides. The sequence goes on along the minus strand of JAUNJO010000046.1, from coordinate 6,170 downwards.
CTTACCGTCCTTTGGTTGATTTATTTGTAAAGAACAATGTGCTTTACGACGAAGAACTTTCAACAAGCAGAAAAGCACAGCTTGTAAATCTGTTGAATGCAGATGTAATTATTGACGGAAAGCTTTTTGCCTGCGCAAAGGCGATTGATAATACTGTTCAAAGCCTTACAAGCTTTATCTCCGGCAGGAGAAACGATTTGCTTTTGCCTCAAATAATAGATTTGGAACAACATAAGTATGAATAAGTTTATGAGAATGATAGTCTTTTTTGATCTGCCCGTAAAAACAAAAACACAGCGCAGAGTAGCTACGCAGTTCAGAAATTTTTTAACCAAAGACGGATATTTTATGGTGCAGTACTCTGTATATTGCAGAATCTGCAATGGATATGATGATGTTGAAAAGCACAAAATTAGAATCCGAAACAGTAAGCCTGATAACGGTTCCGTCAGACTGCTTGTGATAACGGAAAAGCAGTACGAAAAAATGGAGCTTATTATCGGAAATCTTGTAACAGAAGAGGAACATGCCGTATTTGAACAGCTTTCAATTTTTTGAAAAAATAATAATTGATGTTTGTTTACCAATTAGATTGACAATTATCAGAATACAAGAATCCCCATAAACACAGTGTTTATGGGGATTCTTGCGTTCCTATTATACCATACCAAGAATAATTAGGGAACTACAACGACAGAAGCAAACCCCGCCTGCACACCCACATTATACCATACCAAGAATAATTAGGGAACTACAACATGGTGGGGCAATCTGAAAGAGAAGGTATCATTATACCATACCAAGAATAATTAGGGAACTACAACATCTGACCTGCAACCCCGTGTTGTCACGACATTATACCATACCAAGAATAATTAGGGAACTACAACCAATTCCAGCAGGTACCCGCACCGGCAGAAATTATACCATACCAAGAATAATTAGGGAACTACAACCTTCAAAAAATGCGGTTGCTTCAAAGCTTTATTATACCATACCAAGAATAATTAGGGAACTACAACTACATCTTAAAGTCTCCCTCTGGCTATCTGATTATACCATACCAAGAATAATTAGGGAACTACAACTGCCGAGGAAGTTCGGAACATCTTGGGTCTATTATACCATACCAAGAATAATTAGGGAACTACAACGCAGATTTCTGCCTCTATTATTTCCACGCCTTTTTGCGTGCACAATTTCCTCAATATCTCTCCGATATCTTTTTTTGATTTTTCCATATATTTCTTTGCGTCTGTACTTTGGTGCAAAGACTATATGGTACTGACATCTGTACTTTGAATGTGACAAGCTTTTGATTTCATTTTTATCTTTCATGTTAATTATTCCTCCTTGTATTTCGGTAATGCGGTCGCCAAACCACTACCATTATACTTGGAGGTTTAATTGCTTTTCAACACTTTTGGGCTTGCTTAATGCTCGCCCTTTTTTCTTTGCTGAAGCTTTTATCTTCCCCCGGTAGAACCGGAGGATTATTTTCACGTCTAAAGACACCATGACAAAGCCCGTCTGCTCTTTTGAACAGGCGGGCTTAATTTACTATTTTGCTGATTATTTGGGTGGAATGCAGAGCGAAAGTTTAGAAGCAGTTTTCCAAGACTGTCAGAATGTCCTCTGCCTGCATATACTTATATCCGCCGCCCAAAACGGTAGAGTTTGCGATATGCGGCAGCATTTCCTCGGTTGCGCCCAGCTCTCTTACGGATAAGGGGAGCTTCAACATTTTGATAAACTCCTCGAGTTTCACGATGCCTGCTTCAGCTGCTTCCTCCCTCGTCATGTTCTCTACATCTACGCCCCAGATGTTTTTCGCAAAGCGCACAAATTTATCTATTCCGTATTTGCAGATATATCTGTAATATGCAGGGGATATTGCGGCAAGTCCGGCACCGTGAGTACAGTCGGTATATGCGCCGATTTGGTGCTCAATCATGTGCACTTCCCAATCCTGCTCCTTCGACAGTCCTGTGATATAGTTAAGTCCTAAGGTTGCGCACCACATGATATTGCTTCTTGCTTCGTAATCCGTAGGATTCTCCATGGCGATTTCAGCACTCTCAACCAGAGATTTCATGACACCCTCGATGAGATAGTCGGTGGTGTTGCTGTCATCCCCTGAAAAATACTGTTCGCAAAGGTGAGAGAAAGTATCAAAGATACCGCTTGCCATCTGGTACTGTGGTACGGAAAAGGTGTATTCGGGATTGAGAACGGAAAACTTGGGATAAACATTCGGGCCGAAAACTCTGCCGTCTTTCAGCATTTCATCTTCTTTGGTGATAACCGAACCGCCGTTCATCTCGGAGCCGGTTCCTGCCATTGTCAAAATTGAGCCGACAGGCACGATCCTGTTTGTAACAGGCTCTTTGTTTATCCAATATTTTGTCCAAGGGTCACCCTCGCAGTATGCGGAAACCGATATACCCTTTGAACAGTCAATGGTAGAGCCTCCGCCCACCGCAAGGATTAAATCGACATTGTTTTCTCTGACAAGTCTTGCTCCCTCAAGAAGCTGTGAATATGAGGGATTAGGCTTGATTCCCTCAAGCTCTATAATCTTCTTGCCGGCATTTTTCAGAATTTCGATTACCTTATCATACAAACCGATTTTTTTAATTGCACTTTTTCCGTACACCAAAAGAACGGTATCGCCGTAGTTTGCAAGCTCTGCAGCAAGATTATCGAGAGCAGTCTTGCCAAAGTAGATTTTCGTGGGGTTGTGGAAAGTAAAATCAAATTTCATTTTCATTATCCTTTCATAGTATATTTTTCTGTTTGACCGCTTGAGCAGTTTTTCTGTGCCTAAACGGTGCTTTCTAAAGTTATTATAACAAGAATACAAAAAAATGGAAGTAGAAATTTTGATTTTTCCGGACTGTTTATCTCTATTCGAAAAGTAGAATTATTATTTGTTGACGGAGCCAGCGGATAAGTGTAGAATGTAAATGGCCGGAACACACGGATTGTGCCCGGCAAATACGACTGAAACATATACAAAAACAGGAGGACAGATATGACAAAATCAATTTGCGGTGCCGATTGCGAAAATTGCGGATTTGGCAGAAACAGCGGCTGCAAGGGATGTGCAAAGACAAAAGGCTGTCCTTTCGGTAAGCAATGCTTCATAGCCAAATACATCCAAATCGGCGGAGAAGAAAACTACAAAATTCAGAAACAGCAACTGATAGACGAGTTTAATTCTCTCAATATTGACGGCATGCCGAAAATTCACGATTTGTACGCTCTCAACGGTTCCTTTGTGAATTTGGAATACCCTACGCCAAACGGCTTCAAGGTTAAACTCCTTGATGACAACGAAATCTATTTAGGAAATCAGGTTGAGTGTGAATTTAATGACGGCAGTATTATCAAATGCTTTGGGTTAGTAGCAGGGACGGATTTCCTCTTAGTCAGTGAATACGGCGCTAACTGCTCGAACCCCGAACTGGTTTTATATAGGAAACGGTAAAAATGAAAAGATTTTGGAAAGAATTAGTAATTCTCGCAGTACAGTTATTCATGTTTTATATTTTCCCCTTGTTTGCAGGTCCTACCGACGCAATGGGTATGGTTGTGCTGATTATTGCAGTTACCTTCCTATTGTCAATTATAATAGGAAGTATTTCAAAAGAAAAACTGAAATACCTGTATCCGGTAGCAACATCCGTATTATTCATACCCTCTGTATTTATTTACTATAATGAGTCTGCACTAATCCATGCTGTCTGGTATCTTGTCATTTCCGCAGTGGGACTGCTCATAGGCTCATTAATCCATCTCATTGTGAAAAAGCTGTTCTTAAAGCGCTAAACATCAGTATTTTTTCCGATTCAGACAACACAGTTTACAGTTTTTCTCACTGAAAAATCCAAATTTTCTCTGTCTAAAACATGGAAAGACAGTAGTTATTTTGTTGCCGGCTGTGGTATAATGAATTGCGAAAATCTAAACTGTAAGAGGAGATAGTATGCGAATAATAAAAAAATACGCTCCGGGCATACTTTTGGCCCTTTTGATTGCCGCTGTGTCCAAATGGCTGGAGTCCCTGCTTCCCATTCACTTAATCGGCGCTTCCGTTATTGCCCTCTTTATCGGCATGCTGATAAATCATTTTTGGCATCCGGAATGGCTGAAACCGGGACTTGCCTTCACATCGAAAAAACTGCTGAAATTTGCAATTATACTGTTGGGACTTTCTCTCAACATAATAACGGTTATAGATGTGGGTAAAATGTCGCTGATTGTTATGGTCTTTACCCTGCTCACCTGCTTCGGCGTAGGATATTTTGTGGGCAAGATTCTCAAGCTCAACTGGAAGACAAGCAATTTGATATCCGCCGGTACCGGCATTTGCGGAGGTTCCGCCATTGCCGCTTTGGCGCCGGTTATTGACGCTGACGATATGGATGTTGCCTACGCCATGTCTGCCACATTCATCTTTGATATGGTTATGATTTTGCTTTTCCCCTTTATGGGACAATGGCTTGGACTATCCGATGAAGCCTACGGACTGTGGGCAGGAACAGCAGTAAACGACACCTCAAGTGTGGTTGCGGCGGGATTTGCCTACAGCGAGGCAGCCGGCGAATTTGCAACAATGGTAAAGCTCACAAGGACGCTTTCCATCATTCCCGTTGTGCTGATTTTTGCTTTCATCAACACAAGGCTCAAGCAGAAACAGCCGGGCGCCGTAAAAGAGAAAACCAAGGTGAAATTTACAAAACTCTTCCCCTGGTTTATACTTGGATTTTTAGGCTTAACCGCCATAAACAGCACAGGAATCATTCCTGAAATTGTATCAACAGGCGCCAAGGAAACAAGCAAGTTCATTATGGTTTCGGCACTCGCCGCCATAGGTCTCAATACCAACTTTAAGAAAATGGCAAAATCGGGAGCAAGGCCAATGCTCCACGGCTTTATAATCTCTGCCCTTGTGGTAATTGTTGCTATCGCCGTTGAATATGCAATGCACATTTTTGGAATTGCCGATTTTCCCTTCTACACTGCCGCCTAAAACAAAGGCTCCCGAAAATTCGGGAGCCTTCTAAACTGATTAATATCACTGCTGTTCTATGCATTTACGCCTGCGATAAACTTTTGAACTGCTGTTGCGTCCTTAATGTTTATGTCACCGCTTTTGTCAAAATCCGCCAATACGAGACCGCGCTCCGACAGAACGGTAATATTTGCCACATGCTTCTGAATACAGGTAGCGTCTTTGATATTCACGGTACCGTCTTCATTGGCGTCGCCCAATAATCCATTGTCACCCTCTGCGTCATTCTGAACATATACCGGAAAATTAATCTCCGGATCGCGAAATATAATACTATCGACAAAAGCTTCGCTGTATGCTTCTTTCGAATAAACCGTGACATAATAATCCGCTACTGCTATTTCATAGATACAGCGAACAAATCCGCCGGTTTCATCGAAAATGTCGCGTGCAACATAGGGATATGAATTGCAGCTTCCTTCATATATCACTTCATCATCGGTACTGTTTTTGACAGAGTCAAGCTTTTCGGATACAGCTTTCTCGCTCAAGTCATAATAAGTTATAAATCTAACACGGTTGCTTTCACCGTTTTTCGAGTATGAAGCAAAAACACAGTTAACACCGCTGCCCCAGGAAGATTCCGCATAACTGAAGCTTTCCGGGGAAAAGGCGCCGTCACTTATCAGGGGAATCATTACCCCTTTTTCTTCTAAATGATAACCGTCCCGAGGCTTACTGAGGTCCCCGCTTAAATATCCGTCCACATTAGGAAATGCAGCCGCATACACGGATAGCGATTCAGTCATTTCTGCTTCGGTATCAAATTGCATGGAATACAGCGGTGACGACGCACCGACACTGACGACCGAAGCAACCAACAATAACGCTAAAACAACAAACATCATTCTTTTGTACATTGTAACTCTCATCTCCCCTAGTACAATATATTATTCAAAATTAACTTTTTGCACTCTAAACCGGAAAACAGTTGCTTGATAGCGTTAAACAAATTCAAATCATACCCATTGGAAACACCTCATTCTATAAATCATTGAAACACCGATGCGTATAAGTTCAACAATAGACATATTATTTGATAACACTTTATATACGCTTCTCGCAACTACAGTATAATATTAAACATATTGTT
>JAUNJO010000089.1 GCA_030533225.1 Eubacteriales bacterium | reverse complement strand
TCCTCCCGTCAGCCTGCGGCTGCCACCCTCCTTTACACAAGGAGGGCTTTTTACTACATTTGCGGGTGGCGGTGTGTATGATGCTATAATACTATTCGGTACCCCTTTAGGGGCTAAGTCGGTAGAAACCCCTTTTAGGGTGTAGAAAACCCCCGGTTAAACCGAGGGTTTTGATTTAGTTATTGAAAATCAGGCATTAATCCAGTAGGGGTCGTACCATGTATTTTTGGTTTCGTTCCAGCGGCGTTTTTGAAGCACGCCGTTATATGTTCTGTATTTCCAGACAAGAACATCGGCTCTGGGCTCGACCTCGGACTCGTCGGAAACCTCATAGGTAACACCGGGCAGAGTTTCGTCTGCTTGTGCCGCAAATGCAGGTAATGCCCCAACGGACATTAAGATTGAGAGTAACGCGATAATTGCTAAAAACTTTTTCATCTTTATTCCTCCGTAATTATCGGGTAAATTCTATAGTAGCCTAATTCAATTTCCTCTTCGGGAACAGGCACACAGAAGCCGTCAAAATAGAATTCGTAGGTGCCGTCTTTCTTGTGAAGAACATAGGCATTGTCTTCGTTTGAAAGAACATTTCCCTCTTCATCGTGAGTCGGGTCATAGTCGTGGTAATTAGGCTTCCACTGTATTAAATAACTGGAAAACAGCAGAGCTGCCGCACAAAGCAACACGATTGCATTCATCACTACGGACTTGGTCTTTGACGCTTTCTTATCGAGAATGTATCTCACCCGCTGCTCAAGCCGCTTGTCGTCTTCTGAGGCGAATTCGAGGGTGAGCATGGCACAGGCTTTAATATCCTTTGCGTCAAAAGCTTTCTCCAAATGATTGCTGAGAATCTCGCAGTAGTATTTCTTCTCCTGTGCGGTTTTGTTTTCAAGCACACGCTGGTCGCACTTGATTTCCAAAACATGAGACAGATCCTTTTTGAGCAAGTAGACAAAAGGATTCCACCAAAAAATCGTAACAAAGACCTCGGTAATAATCTTGATTAACGCATCCCTGTTCCTGATGTGGGTGCATTCATGCATCAGTATGTACCGAAGCTCATCCAGGTCATAATCATCCGCAGGAAGTACAACATACTTCTTGAAAATTCCAAAGGAAACAGGGCCGGGAGAAACACCGGAAATCACAAGATTGATTTTGCTCCTGACCTTACATTCCCTCTTAACTTCCTCAAACAGCAGAAGGAAACATTTGGGGGGTTCGGCAATGGCTCGGGAATACTTTTTGGTTAGCTTTTGGTATCTCACCGTGAATACTATGAGGTAAATAACGGTACCTGCCGCCCAAATGAAAATAAGAATATCCAAAAGGGGAACGGGCAACCGGGAGGTTAAGGGGCTGCGGTTCATAAGCACATCATAAATAGCCGCAAAAACCACTTGGTCGTCAAAATCCAGCGTAAGACGCGGAAATTCCAAGGGAACCAAAACCCTGAATGCACACAGAATATACAGGACGAGAATTGTGCTCACACCGTAGTATCTGGTGAAAAATCTGCTTTTTCTCAAAAAATACAAGCCGACACACAGTATGGGCAGGAGAATAAGCATAACGGGAATGCACCATTCCGAGACGATAATATTACTCATTAGCCTCTTCGTCTGCTTTATCTATGATTTCTCTGAGCTTCTTAAAGATTTCCTTATTTTTTGTGTGTTTAATAAGCGCACAGAACATGAGGGGGATATGCTCCTCGGAAAAATCCTTGTTGTCTGTGATGCAGTCCACAAAGTACTCTTCCTTCTGTACAATAGGACGGAAGGTTCTGGAGTAATTTCTGCCGGTTTGCTTAACTCCTGCAATCTCAATCATTTTCTTTTCAAGCAGGGAATTAACCAGCAGGTTAACATAGGTTTTTTTCCATGATGCGCCAACAGATAAATTGACAATTTCTGTGCTTGTAAGGGGTGTATCCACCGACCAAAGCACATGCATTACTTCAGCTTCACTTTTAGTAAGCATTTCTATCACTCCTTTACGATAATATAATATATATTTTGCGCAAATTTGTCAATATATATGAATGTTTCAATAACTATTATCTGAGGAAATGTATATTTCTAAGGGCAAAATCGGGGGCAAAAGCACAGTCCGACACTAAAAATACGGTTTATTGACAAAATATGGGACTTGATGTATAATAATTGTTGAGAGGTCAACAAACCGCTGCGGCAGAAAGGATGAGTCTTATGGTAGAACGCTACGCGCGTTTTTCATCAGCGATTTCGGGAATTAACCAATGTATGCAGAAGCTTGAAACAGAGCAGATGGCAAAATACGGACTGAAAGGGTCACACGCCCAGTACCTTTTGGCAATTCTGGGTTCGCCCGAGGGATTAACCCCCATGGAGCT
>JAUNJO010000045.1 GCA_030533225.1 Eubacteriales bacterium | reverse complement strand
TCACAGGAATATCTCGATAAATGCTACACATTCTCAAATCTCTCCGAGGATGTTTACAGCTATATGCAAGACAAATTCCTGGATGTAAAAGTAAAATAAGCACAAAATTAAGGCTGTGATTTCCTTGTGAAGTCACAGCCTATTTTTGTTTGTATTCAAATTTTATTTTCATGTTTATTTCTTCAAGAGAAATTTCGCATATCTTGCCCTTTGAATCGGTTTTAAGAGTATAATCTCCGCTTTCGCTCCTACCTGTGAATGTGGCTATATCTCCGTCAAAGTCCTGAAACTCCCCCGACCTTTGCACATGAAACAACACATTGTATAAAGCCGACGGAACTGAGGTTTTGGGAAAATATCCCTTATCCACCTCTACGGAAATATCCTGCAAACTGACATTCAGGTTTTTCCGCCACTTGTAAGTAAGTCCGCGTATCTCATCGGGGGTAGTTATTTCCAAACTCAAAGTGCCCTGACTGCTCGAAACAAGATTTCCCTTCAAAAAGTTTGTGTCCTCTCCTAAGCTCACGGAAATTTCTGAGGTGAAATCAAACTGAGGGGTTGGAGGTGTTTTGCCTGTGCAGCCTGCAAGACAAAACAGAATAGTCACACACGCAAATACACAAAACGCTTTTTTCAAGTTGTGTTCTCCTAAATTTCCTACATTTCACATCCCTTTCAGTTGATGACTTCCTTAATTGCATTCGGAATATTTTCTACAATATCCGAGGGCAGGAGTGAGTATTCGGAAAATTCCTCCTTGCAAATATCCCCGGAAAGTCCATGGAGATACACACCGGAAATTGCTCCCTCAAAAGGGACGGCACCTTGAGCGATAAATGAAGCTATCATACCTGCAAGCACATCACCGCTGCCTGCAACCGCCATACCTGAATTACCTGTGGGATTTTGAAAACACTTTCCGCTTTCATCGGCAATTACGGTATCTTTTCCTTTGAGCACAAGAGTTACCCCGTACTCTTTCGCAAACTCAGACGCAGCTTTTTGGCGGTTTTTGCGGATATATTCCGAGGTAAGTCCTGTCAGTCTGCTCATCTCACCCTCATGGGGTGTGAGTACTGTGGGGAATTTTCTCTCTTTCAAAACATCTATATGCGAAGATACCGCATTTATGCCGTCTGCGTCCAAAACAACAGGAGCTTTCACATAATTCAGGAGTGCACAGACAAGCTCCTCGGTGTCTTTGCAAAGGCCCAGTCCACAGCCTAAAAGCACAGAGTTTGCTTTGCGGCTGAGTTTTACAATATCGCCTATACTCTCCCCGGAAATTCTGCCCTCGTCCGTCTCCTTAGAAGGAACAAAAACCGCCTCGGGTACACCGGCGGAGAGAATCCCGTAGATGCTCTCGGGACAGACTGAGCGAACAAAACCCACACCGCTTCTGAGTGCTCCCCGCAGAGACAGCACTCCGGCTCCTGCAAAGCCGTAACTTCCCACCACGCATAACAAAGAGCCGACGCTGTATTTGTTAGCATCGGCATCCCGTTTGGGAAGTATGGATTTCACAAGTTCTTTAGTGATAACCTCCATCGCTTCCACCTTATTTCTTATAAAAGAGTTTGACCATCAGTTCTCTGTTGAGAGAGGGCTTCATTCCGTCTAAAATCTTCTGCTTAGGGCTGAAGGTCATGAGACACTTTCCGCGGTTTGGCTCACGGTAAACACAGTAATATTTGCCCTCGTTTGTTCCGTTTGACACATCAATCTTTCGAGCGTATCTGTCTTTCGGATAGTTTTCTTCACTTGCCTCAAAAAGTTCCTCGATGTTGCCGATTTCAATTCTTGCGACCTTTTTTCTCCTGCTTTTGTTTATAACCTTATCAACGGCAAGGATATTTCCCACAACGGAATAGTCGAACTCCACATTCTTAATCCTCGAAACAGAAAAGAGGATAACCGCAACCGCCGCAATGGCAATAGACAGGGTTATTGCAATAATAAATGCGCTGGGTATCAGCACATACGCAACTATTGTCGCAAACTCCGCCAGAGCAAAAATCGCAATAATCACAAGAACGGCAAGCTTTTGCTTAATGCCGAATTCCCGTTTTACAACCTGTTCGCAAAAAGAATCCATCTTCAACACCTAACCTATCATAAATATTATAGATGTATAATAACATATCGGAAAGATTTTTTCAACAAAACACTTGCCAAATTTACAATTTAGTGATAAAATTCCTATTGTATAACGCATTGACGAAGGAAGTAGCAATTCACCTTGCACTGCAAAGAGACGGACTGCCGTGGCTGAAAGCGGTCTGCTGTGTTTGAATTTGTGAAGTTCCCTTCTGAGCGGCAAGGCTGAATTTTGCAGTAGGTCTTGACGGCAGACACCGTTATAGGTCAAAGGAGTGTTGGCTTCTTACAGAAGACAAAAACAGGGTGGTACCACGGATTTTATTCGTCCCTGCGAGGCGTAAGTCTTGCAGGGCGTTTTTATTTTACAAACACTCAGATTACAATAATTTCAGAAAGGCAAGGTAAACCCATGAATCAGCAGATTGTTACCTTACAGCAGGAGGCTCTCGATAAGCTTTGTGCTACAACAGAACTCTCTGAGCTTGAGGCTTTAAGAGTTGCATACCTTGGAAAAAAAGGCAGTATCACTGCTTTGCTCAAAGGTATGAAGGACCTCACCCACGAGGAAAGAAAAACCTTCGGTGCAGAGGTCAACGAGCTTAAGGAGCTTGTAACCAGTGAAATCGAAAAGAAAACAGCACAGCTCAAAGAGGCTGAGATTCAAAAGGAAATCGCCTCAATGCCCCTCATTGATGTAACTGCTCCCCTCAGTACCCAAAGCGGCTCATATCATCCCATAACTTTGGTTCAGCGTCAATGCGAGACTATCTTCAAGTCAATGGGCTTCAATGTTGAGGACTACTCCGAGGTAGTTACCGACTACGAGTGCTTCGAATCCCTCAACATTCCCAAGCATCACCCTGCACGGGATATGCAGGACACATACTATCTCGACAACGGTCAGCTTTTGAAATCCCAGACCTCTGCCGCACAGAACGCTATCCTCAGGAAATACGGCAAGGCTTTGATGGAAACAGGCAGACCTATCAAGGCTATCTTCCCCGGCAGATGCTTTAGAAACGAAGCAACAGACGCCTGTCACGAAAACACCTTCTTCCAGATGGAGGGAGTTATGGTTGACAAGGATATATCAATTTCAAACCTTATCTTCTTCATGAAAACCATGCTTTCCGAGGTTTTCAGGAAGGACATCAAGGTTAGACTTCGTCCCGGCTTTTTCCCCTTCGTTGAGCCCGGCTTCGAGCTTGACATCAGCTGTCTTATTTGCGGCGGCGAGGGTTGTCCCTCCTGCAAGCACAGCGGTTGGCTTGAGCTTTGCCCCTGCGGTATGATTCACCCCAATGTGCTTTCCGAGGGCGGCATTGATCCCGAAAAGTACACCGGCTTTGCTTTCGGCCTGGGTCTTACAAGACTTGCCATGATGAAATACGGCGTTAAAGATATCAGAGACTTAAACAGCGGAAGCCTCAAGGCGCTTTCACAGTTTACCGACGACGAATAAGGAGGGAAAAGAATATGTTATTATCAATGAATTGGATTGAAGATTTCGTAGACCTTACAGGTCTTGACAAATTGGAGCTTATTCAAAAGATTTCCCTCTCCACAGCCGAGGTTGAAAATGAGATTTTTTTCAAAGGCTCGGATTTAAGCGGAGTAGTGGTAGCTGAGATTGTGTCCGTTGAGGATCATCCCAATTCCAAAAAGCTTCATCTTTTGAAGGTTGACGCAGGTGACGGCAAGCTCACCGATGTTGTCTGCGGTGCTCCCAATGTCAGAGTCGGCATGAAAACCGCTTTTGCAAAGGTCGGCGCACAGCTTGGGGATATCACCATCGCTCCCCGCCCCTTAGCAGGCTACGATTCCTTCGGTATGTGCTGCAGTGAAGCCGAAATCGGCATGAGCGATGACCACTCAGGCATAATTGACATCACAGAGGACGCTGAAAACGGCACTTCCATTAAGGATGTATATCCCATTGACGACATCGTTTTTGAGGTTGATAACAAGTCCCTCACCAACCGCCCCGACCTTTGGAGCCACTACGGTTTTGCAAGAGAATTTGCCGCACTGTCCGGCAGAGAGCTCAAGCCCATTCCCACAGAGGATTTGACCGCTTATGACAACCTCAAAAAGGTTGACATGAAGATTGAGGACACCCTCTGTAAGCGTTACAGCTGTATGCAGGTTGAGAACATCACAAGGAAGATAAGCCCTGCTATCATGAGAATCCGTCTTAACTACTGCGGACTTCGTGCAATAAACTTCCTTGCTGACCTCACCAATTACCTTATGCTTGAAATCGGTCAGCCCATGCACGCTTTCGACTCAAGAAAGGTGGAGAAACTTCGCATCAAGCGTTTTGACGCGCCTTTCACTTTCACAACTTTGGACGGTGTAGAAAGAAATATCGACGAAAACACACTCATAATTTGCTCGGATAACACTCCTGTTGCCATTGCAGGTATCATGGGAGGTCTTGACTCCGAAATCGTTGATGACACCACCACTCTCACTTTAGAGAGTGCCACCTTTGACGCAGTTTCCATCAGAAAGTCAACTGTTCGCCTTGCACACCGCACAGACGCTTCCATTCGTTATGAAAAATGCCTTGATCCCGAGATGACAACCCTTGCAATCGGCAGATTCTTATATCTTTTGAAGAAATATAACCCCGACGCTCAGGTAGTATCATCACTTACGGACGAATACCCCGTTAAGTATGATACAGTCACCCTGAGCTTTGACAAAAAGTTCGTTGACCGTTACACCGGTATCGAAATTGACAACGACACCATTGTTAAAACTCTCACTGACCTGGGCTTCAAGGTTACACTTGAGAACGACAACTTCACAGTAGTTGTTCCCTCCTGGAGAGCCACAAAGGATGTTACAATCAAGGCCGACATCATTGAGGAAATAACCCGTATCTACGGTTACGACAATTTTGAGATTAACACAGCAAAAGCTCCCCTCTACCCTGTTCGCGCCGAGGCTGTTAAGACAAACGAGGACAGAATCAAGGACATTCTTGTTAAGTCCTACAACCTCCATGAGCTTCACTCCTATGTTTGGGCTTACAATGACGAGCTTAAAGCTTTAGGCATTGAGGTTGAGGAAAATGTTAAGCTTGCAAACGCAACCAATCCCAACATTGAAACCTTGAGAAACTCCATCATCCCAACTCAGCTTTGTCAGGTGAAGAGCAACACAGGCTTCGCTACCGATTTCGGTATCTTCGAAATCGGCAGAGTAGTTAAGGGACTGGATACAAACAACCTGTGCGTTGAGGAAAAGAACCTTGCAATCACACTTTTCAGCAAGACAAAGGACATCAAAACCCTTTACCTTGAGCTTCGTGACATGCTGGCGGTTATCACCCGTGATGTAAAACACACAAGCCTCACCTTTGAGGCAAAAGCACCTGCTCACGGCTATGAGCATCCTGTGAATCTTTACGGTCTCTCCATTGACAAAAAGGAAATCGGTACAATGGGTATTGTTCACCCTGCTGTTATGAAGAAGATTGACAAAAAAGCAAATGTGGTGTTTGCCGAGATTAACATGGAGGCTTTCACAGAGGCCGCAACAGATGCCATCATGTATGACGAGCCTTCAAAGTTCCCTGCAATGACCTATGACCTGAGCCTTGAGCTTCCTGCAGGTTTGTTCTTCCAAAAACTCTCCGAAACCTGGAAAGAAGCAGGAACAGAGCTTTTGAGAAGTGTTAACATTGTAGACACATACGATACCGACACTGTACACTCCATCACCGTAAGATTTGAATTCTCCTCAAACGAGAGAACTCTCTCAGGCGATGAGGTAAGCGAAATTATGGAGAAGGTTATGGCAAATATGACCGCTTTAGGCGTTACACTCCGTACACAGTAACCCTGATTAAAGTCAAAAGGCTGCTCGAAGTACACACTTCGGGCAGTTTTCATTTTGTTTTCATATTAGGTACTTGAATTTTGAAAATTTGTAGTGTATAATTATTTTGAAATAATATCAAGTTGATGCCGATTATGTCGGCAATTTTCCACGGAGGTGTTTTTGATGCTGGATAAAACTATGGTTTTCTCTTTAGGCGGAGATAAGGACGAAGAGATTAAGCGCGCCCTTTTGATTGTTTACAACGCTCTTCGCAAGAAAGGATACAACCCCATCAATCAGATTGTGGGCTACATTCTTTCCGAGGACCCTACCTACATCACCACCTGCGACAACGCAAGAAATATCATAAGCAAGATTGACCGCGACGACCTCTTGGAGGCATTGGTTAAATCTTACCTGAAGAATTAACGGAGGTATTCCCTTGGCAGACAAAAAAGAGTTTTTTACCTACAAAGGCAGGCCCTTGGTGCGATGCGGTGATGAGCTTTACTACGGCAGCATGGACGAGGCTTTTGTAATTCGCATGCAGATTAAAACCAAAAAGGAAGTAAACGGACTTGAGATAGCCGACAAGGTTGCAGTTCAGCTTCTTTGCACCGATCCTGACTTAAGTCCCAGAAAACAGCTTGTAAAGGCTTCTGAGAAAACAGGTCTTTACGTTGCAATGGACATTGCCGATATTTGGCTTGAGCGTGCACTCTCAAACAAAGTTTGATATTTAGTTTTCATCAAAACCGCTGTACTCAATAGGGGCACAGCGGTTTTTTCTTCCATTTTGTTCATATATTTTCATAGCGTTTTTCAGATTCCATTGTACTCTTAGGCATTTTTCATACATATCTATTATCGACCGGTATTTCGATTATGAATAGCTAAAAACTTGAAATTTTGGAATAAAAAGTGTTGACAAAATGGAAAATATCATATATTATATATGAAGTTAGTGTATGCTAACTAATTAATTTGTTCGAGAGTTAGCACACGCTAACCATTATAGACGGAGGTATATATGAAAACTCTCAAGGATATAAAAATAGGCAAAACCGCCAAGGTTGTGAAAGTTCACGGCGAAGGCGCCACAAGGCGGAGAATCATGGATATGGGGATTACTAAAGGTGTTGAGATTTATGTCAGAAAAGTAGCGCCTTTGGGTGACCCCCTTGAGCTTTTCGTAAGGGGTTATGAACTGTCCCTTCGAAAAGCGGATGCACAGATGATTGAAGTGGAGTAAAGGAGAGGTATAATGAGTATAAAAATTGCACTGGTGGGAAATCCAAACAGCGGTAAAACCACACTTTTTAACGCACTGACAGGCTCTAACCAGTATGTGGGAAACTGGCCCGGCGTTACAGTTGAGAAAAAAGAGGGAAAAATTAAGGGTTACGAGGATGTGATACTCACCGACCTGCCCGGAATTTACTCCCTCTCCCCCTACACCTTGGAGGAAGTCGTAGCCCGTAACTATCTTATTGAGGAGAATCCCGACGCTATCCTCAACATTGTAGACGGCACTAACCTTGAGCGTAATCTGTATCTCACCACTCAGGTTATGGAACTTGGCATTCCGGTTGTTATCGCCATCAATATGATGGATATTGTGAGAAAAAACGGAGACGAAATAAACACCGAAAAACTCAGCCGTATGATAGGCTGTAAGATAATCGAGATTTCGGCGCTGAAAGGCGACAGCATAGAACAAGCGGCGGTTTTGTCTATTGAAGCGGCAAAATCGGAAAAAAGAGTGCCCGAACCCAATTTTTCCGGCTTAGTAGAGCACGCACTGGCTCACATTGAAGAAGCGGCTATTCACAATATGCCCGAGGAACAGCAGAGATGGTACTCGGTCAAGATTTTTGAGCGTGACGAAAAAGTGCTCAAACAGCTGAACCTTGACAACTCCATTGTGGCTCATATGGAGCACGATATCAAAAAGGTGGAAAAGCTCCTTGATGATGATGCAGAAAGCATCATCACAAATGAGAGATACAATTACATAGAGTCACTCATGAAAAAGTGCTACAAAAAGAAAAACATCGGCAGACTTACAGTCTCCGACAAAATCGACCGAATTGTCACCAATCGCTTTTTGGCACTTCCCGTTTTCGCGGTGATTATGTTCATCGTTTACTTCATTGCCATAGGCACTGTGGGAAGCTTCACCGTGGATTTCATGAACGAAACACTGTTCGGTGAGTGGATTATTCCCGCTGTGAGAAGCGGTCTTGAGGCAGTAAACTGTGCCCCGTGGCTGCAGGGACTGTTAGTTGACGGCATCGTCTCGGGTGTGGGTGCGGTTTTGGGCTTTGTGCCTCAGATGCTCATTCTGTTTCTTATGCTCTCACTCCTTGAGGACTGCGGATATATGTCGAGAGTTGCATTCATCATGGATAAACTCTTCAGAAAATTCGGACTTTCGGGCAAGAGCTTCATTCCTCTGCTTGTTGGTGCAGGCTGCGGTGTTCCCGGGGTCATGGCATCCCGTACCATTGAGAATGAGCGTGACCGCCGCATGACCGTTATGACAACCTGCTTTATCCCCTGCGGTGCAAAAATGCCCATAATAGGACTTTTTGCAGGTGCAATCTTCGGTGGCAGCGGACTTGTGGCTGTTTCGGCCTACTTTATCGGCATTGCCGCAGTAGTTGTTTCAGGTATCATCCTCAAAAAGACAAAGCTCTTTGCAGGTGACCCTGCCCCCTTTGTTATGGAGCTTCCTGCCTATCACCCCCCTGTTATGAAAAACATTCTCCGTACAACCTGGGAGCGTGGCTGGTCTTTTATTAAGAAAGCAGGAACCGTTATTCTTCTCTCCACTGTTGTGCTCTGGTTCTTACAGGCCTTCGGCATGAAAAACGGTGTTTTCACCTTGGTAGAGGACAGCAACGAATCCCTCCTTGCCTTTATAGGAAGTGCGGTTTCCTTCATCTTCATTCCCTTGGGATTCGGTGACTGGCAATCAACGGTGGCAACCTTCACAGGTCTTATCGCAAAGGAGAGCGTAGTCTCAACCTTCGGTGTGCTTTTGGGCGTTGCAGAGGATGCGGAGAACTCATCGCTGCTTTATACTGCTGTGGGCAATCACTTTGCAGGCAACGGTGTTGCCGCCTACAGCTTTATGATATTTAACCTTTTGTGCGCTCCCTGCTTTGCCGCAATGGGTGCAATCAAAAGAGAAATGAACAGCGCAAAATGGACTGCTCTTGCCTTGGGCTACATGACAGGCTTTGCATACTGCATTTCCCTTATGGTTTTCCAGTTCGGCTCATGGTTTATCACAGGCGGAAACATTGCAGGAACTGTAACAGCATGTGTTTTACTTGCCTTTATGCTCTTCATGCTTTTCAAACCCTACAAGGAGTCAAACCGTCTGACCAAAGAAGTGAAAATCAAGTAAGGTGATACAAATGTTAGAAATTATATTAGCCAACTTAGGCACAATAATAATCTTTGTTTGTCTTGCGGCAGTGATTACAGGTGTTGTGGTTTACCTTGTAAACAACAGGAAAAAGGGTAAAACCTCCTGCGGCTGCGGTTGTTCAAACTGTGCTTTGAGGGACACTTGCCACAGTAAAAGCCAAAAATGAATACATACACGCTACGGCTCGGCAAAATCTGTCGAGCCTTTCTTTTTTCACCGAAGAAATTAAAACTATAGACTACGGAGAATGTTTGTGGTATATTTATAGTGTATAAAAATTTTTCGGTGTAAGCCGAGATTTGGAGGAACCTTATGAAAACAAAACTTTGTCGCACAACAACTGTAATTTGTGCCCTTTTACTCCTTACTGCAACCCTGTTTTCCCTTGGCGGTTGCAAGGATTACCGAAAAGACTCAAACAGTAAAGACCCAAACTTCGTTTACGATAAATACGGCAACACCTACCCGGCTCCTACAGATAACGACGAGGAAGGCTGGTTTTCTGTTGAAACCCTGGCAAAATACGGCGTAATCGGTCTTGCGCAGCCTAAGGGAAGCGAAGTTACAAACAAACCTCAGCCGGATGCCCTGTACCTTACCGGAGACGACAATCTGCTGAAAAACACCGCTATATATGCATATACGACAATCAGCGGTTCCGGCGCAACCGTCTATGTCCCCGAAACAGAGCTTGACGAAAATCAAATGCCTGCTGTCACCAAGCTTACACCCATTGACGCTCTTGATACCTCAAAGCTTGCTCCGGACGGCACGGAAACCTCTGTTTCTCTGGTGTACACCTGTGCAAAAAAACTCTTCAGATGTGACATTACCCTTGAAACAAACGCAAACAACATTGAACAGGTTTACATTGCTTTTTCCGACAAAACCGAAGATTACAAAAATCTTTTGTAAAACTTTTCACTACTATCTAAGCGAGGACTGTATATGGCTTCTACCAAAACACAAAAATCTTCAGAGCCAAAACTTCGGTTCACGGTGCGTCACGCACTTACCGATATCTATGTGCTTTTAATGTTTACCTTTTTCCCCCTGTTCTTGAGCAACTATTACGCTGCGGCAAGGCGGGATAAATTCTGGGTTTTCCTTATTCTCACCGCTGTTGTGGGTGTGTCTGTGGGAGTGCTTTCCCTGACGGATTTCTTCACAAGGAACAGTGAGTACAACCGCAAGCTCAACACCTACCGCGACCCATTCAAACTCAGTGCTACAGACATTGCGTTCTTTGTCTTTGCGGGAGTCTCCTTGATTTCAGCACTTGCAAGCGGCAGAATTTCTCATTGCTTCACCGGACTGTCAACAAGCAGTTCAGGACGAAACATGGGGCTTATCACCATACTTTTACTGCTTGTGTGCTACCTTGTAATCTCCCGATTTTTCTTCTATAAAAATTACATTTTCTACGGAATCTTTTTCGGTATCTCCGTGGTTTCGTTTGTGGCAATTCTGAACTACTACTACCTTGACCCTCTGCACATTATGGAGGCATACCAAAACTCAGAGTCCACATTTATGAACTTCACCTCCACAATCGGCAACAAGAACTACCTGTCTGCCTTTATCTGCGTAGCTCTTCCCTTTTCGGTCGGTGTCGCCCTTACAAGCAATGACAGAATAATGACTGTTATTGCTTACCTGAGCACTGCGCTGCAGTTCATGGGACTTATCGTTGCAACCTCCGACGGAGGATTCTTAGGCTTTGCCGCAATGCTTCTTGTGATATTCATAGCAGTGTCAAGAAACGCCAAAAAGCTGCTCCGATTTTTCCTTTCCGTTTCCGTAATGGCCTTGGCGGCAAAGATTCTCAAACTTTTCGACATAATTATGAAGGGACATTCCAAAGGATATTCCGGTTTCTCGGACCTTTTCCTCAACGGATTTCTCTCTTGGGTACTGCTCGCAGTCTTTCTGGTTTTGTCGGGACTTACCCTTCTTTATCTCAGAAACAAGGACACTTGTGAGCTTCCCAAGTGGTTTATCTTCATCCCCATAAGCATAGTCGCTGCCGCCGTTTTAGGCTTTTCAGGGCTGTTTATCTACTTCACCTTTATTGATAAGACCACCGAGCTTTCGGGCACTCTCCGTTTCTTTAGGTTCGGCGATACATGGGGTACTCACCGCGGATATTTCTGGATTAAATCCTTCGAAATCTGGAAGAACGATTTAAATGTATGGCAAAAGCTGTTCGGCACAGGTCCCGACACCTATTACTTTGCGTTCAGACCGTATTTTACCGAGCTATTGGAAAAGTTCGGTGAATCCTCCACCAACGCCGCCCACAATGTATATATCAACTACCTTGTAACACAGGGCATTGTAGGTGCGCTTGCTTACCTTGTGTTTATCGGCGCCTCCGTTTGGCTAACATTTAAGCGTTCCTTTAGGAATCCTCTGGCTCTTATTTGCCTGTGCGTAATCGTGACTTACGCAACCCAGGATATCGTCAATATTGCAAATCCCGTGAACTCTCCTCTGTTCTTCATCTTCATTGCTCTCAGTGAAGCAACCTTACTTAAGGCAAACAGCACAGAACAGCTTGCGGCTTCAAATTACTGATAAATTCGGTCCGGGGCTATAAAAAGAGTAGACCGCATAAAACTTTCCGGTTTCGTTATTTTTTTACAAAACCCCAAAAACTTTATGAGTAAATCCGAAAAACTGACGAAGATTTATTGACAGAATTTCACCGTTGGTGTAAAATAAATTGTTGACTTTATTAATAACACAGGCAATCTGTTTCACTTTGCCTGTGTTAATTTTCCCAATTCGGAAAGGTAGTGTTGTTATGCATTATACAGGCGTTACATCAAGAGGTATTATTTGTCCTATTTTTAAGCAGGGCGACAACATCGTTGAAGCTATCACTCAGAGCATTGTTGATGCTTCCGAAAACGAGGGCTTCGAGATTAAGGACAGGAGCGTTGTGGGCGTTACGGAGGCAGTTGTTGCCCGTACTCAGGGCAACTACGCAACCTGCGACCAGATTGCAGCCGACATCAGAGCAAAGTTCGGCGGCGAGGATATGGGCATTGTGTTCCCCATCCTGAGCCGTAACCGTTTTGCCATTCTTCTTCGCTCAATCGCTATGGGCTGTAAAAAGCTTTATGTTCAGCTTTCATACCCCTCCGATGAAGTGGGAAACTCTTTCATCACACTTGACGCTATCGACGAGAAAGGAGTAAATCCCTACTCAGACAGTTTCACCGAGGAAGAGTTCAGAAATATCTTCGGTTTCGAGACCAAACACACCTTCACCGGTGTTGACTATATTGACTACTACAAGAGCCTGGGCGACAATATCGAGATTATCTTCTCCAACGACCCCAGATATATCCTGAACTACACCAAGAATGTTCTCAACTGTGACATTCACACACGCTTTAGAACTCAGAGACTGCTTAAGGCCGCAGGAGGCGAGAAAGTATACCGTATGGATGAAATCCTCACCGAAAGTGTTAACGGCTCAGGCTATAACGAAAAGTACGGTCTCCTCGGCTCTAACAAAGCAACAGAGAACAAGGTAAAGCTTTTCCCCAGAGACTGCCAGACCTTCGTTGATGCCCTTCAGGCTCAGATAAAGAAAGTTACAGGTAAAGATGTTGAGTGTATGGTTTACGGCGACGGCGGATTCAAGGATCCCGTGGGCGGAATTTGGGAGCTTGCAGACCCTGTTGTTTCCCCTGCATACACACCCGGTCTTATCGGCAAGCCCAACGAGCTCAAGATGAAGTATTTTGCGGATAACGACCTTGCAAATCTTTCAGGCGATGAACTCAGAGATGCCATGAAGGAGCTTATCAAGCAGAAAGACAGCGATTTGGTAGGCAATATGCAGTCTCAGGGCACAACACCCAGACAGCTTACCGACCTTCTCGGCTCGCTTTGTGACCTTACCTCAGGTTCGGGCGACAGAGGTACACCTGTCATCCTCATTGAAGGTTACTTCGACAACTACGCAACCGAATAATTCTTTGAACCTCCGACGCAATCGTCGGAGGTTTTTTGCTTAAAAAATGTCTAAGGAAACACTGATTAAATCGTTTGTGCATATTGCGCCGTCAGATTTTTCGTCAGGT
>JAUNJO010000006.1:34377-51698 GCA_030533225.1 Eubacteriales bacterium | reverse complement strand
AGCCAGCTATACCCCTGCTGATACTTCCATTTCATCTGACTTTATTACCTTTACTCCATCCAACATCAGCTTGGCAGGTCCTGAATCATTAATGACAGGAGATAGTGCAATGAAAAATATCTCCGTAGATATTGGTTCACTTTCTCAATACAAAAACCAAATTTATAATTTGACTTATCATATCCAGGATGTTCTGCCCAAGGATTTTGTCAATAAGTCTGACGGTGTAGATACCGTAAAGGTTCAGCTTGACTTCTCCTCTTTGGAGAGTAAAACTATTGAAGTACCTGCAAACAAAATAATGGTAATTAATCTTGATGACAAGTATTCCTATAAGCCAAGCGGCAACTATCCGGTAACCGTTATCGGAACAAAGTCGGCACTTGAGGAACTTGACTACACAAAACTGTCTGTCCTGTACGATTTCAAAGATTCAACTGTTGAGGCTCGCAGTAATTATCTGGATGCAAAAGTCAGTATCACCCTGTCATCCGACAAACTTTGTTGGGTTTACAGAACTTCGGATGTTCAAACCGTAACAGTAGAGATTAACTGAATATAAAAGAAATGCGACTTAATTTGCGTTAAGTCGCATTTTTTGTCTTATGATAGGATTTTTTCAGCACATTTAAGTCCGTCACAAGCTGCGGACATTATGCCGCCTGCATATCCTGCCCCCTCACCGCAGGGATACAGTCCTTTGACGGTAACCGACTGTAGCTCCTCATTTCTCACAATTCTGACAGGGGAGGAGCTTCTTGTCTCAGCGGCAGTGAGTACTCCGCCGAAATCGGCAAAAATCGAACTTTTCTTTGATAAATCAAAAATTCCTTCTTTTAAGGAGTTCGCAATAAAATCAGGGAAAATATCCGAAATGTGGGTGAATTCATAACCGGGCTTAATGCTTGGCTCTACACTTGAAATAATCTTTGACTTGCAGTCTAAAAATCCTGATATTCTCTCAACAGGGGCGATGTTGTTACCGATTTTATTATATGCTGCCTGCTCGATTTTTCTCTGAAGCTTTATGCCGTCAAGCACATCGCCGCAGTCGAAGTCCGAAGGAAGCACGCTGACAAGCACAGCGGAGTTTGAATTTGAGGCATCACGCATAAAATTGCTCATACCGTTAGTGCACAGCATCCCCTCTTCACTGGAAGCGTTCACTACATATCCGCCGGGGCACATACAGAAGGTGTAAACACCTCGTCCGGAGCTCAAATGTGTGCTCAGTTTATAATCGGCAGTTGGCAGTTTATCTTTGAAAGCGCCGTACTGACAGTAATTGACGAAATCTCTGCCATGCTCAATTCGGGCGCCTATGGAAAATGCTTTTTGCTCCATCTCCACACCCTTGAGTTTAAGCATAGAAAAAGTATCGCGGGCACTGTGGCCTGTAGCTAAAACAAGATTTTCCGTGGAGATTGTCTCCTTGTATCCGTTATTGACAACTGAAATTTCGCAAATTCTGTCACCCTTAACGCTAAAGTCGGTAAATAGAGTAGAGAACTTAAAAATACCCCCAAGACTTTCTATTTCCTCTCGAATACCTATGATTGTATTTTTCAGCCTATCCGTACCTATATGAGGCTTTGCATTTGTCAAAATGTCCTCAGATGCTCCGTGGTTTACAAATTCTCTCAGAATAAACCCCTGACGGTAATCCTTGGTGCCTGTGTTGAGCTTTCCGTCAGAAAATGTACCTGCTCCGCCCTCACCAAACTGTACATTTGACATTGGATTAAGGGAATTTCCATTCCAAAAACTCTCTATAGTTCTTGTGCGATCCTCAACCTTTTCGCCCCGTTCAATGATAATGGGTTTTGCGCCGTTTCTTGCAAGCAGTAAAGCACAAAATAGTCCTGCCGGACCTGCACCGACTACTACAGGAGAACAGTTAAACTTTTTATTTGAAGAGAAGTTATACTCCTTGCTGTCTTTTAGTTTTGCGTTGCCTTTTAGTCTCTTTAGGACAGCGTTTTCATTTCCGTTAACTTCAACATCCAAGTTGGCAACATAGTGAATATCCTGCTTTTTTCTCGCGTCAATGCTGATTTTTTGAAGTCGTGCGGATTTAATACTATCCACGCTTATTTTAAGCGCCTTTGAAGCGTAGTATTTTAGTTCGCTTTTTTCATATTCTGTTGGAAGCTTAATGTTGTTTATAGTTATCATTTGGCTATATCCATGGCAGCGGTATATCCTGTGGCGAAGGCATATTGCAGATTTGCTCCTCCGCAGTCACCGTCACAGTCCGTTGCTTCTCCTATTATGTAAAGTCCCTTGTGAAGTTTGCTTTCCAAAGATTCTGCGTCAATTTCTCTGCCTGAAATTCCTCCTGCAGTAACTTGAGAGCGAGAGAAATCCCTGTGGGGTATAACCTCAAACCTAAAGTCGGTTATTACCCTACAAAGCATTTTAATTCGTACGCTGTCAATAGTTCCGATTTTTTCTTGAGGTGAAATACCTGCTTCTTTCAGTAATGCAAAATTCAGCATTTTTGAGAAAAGTCCGATAAGCCACTCCTCGGCAGTACAGTTTTGATTCATGTTGGCTATTTTGTGTGTTAAGAACAATTCAAGTTCTTCATCATTCATATTTTCCGCAAGATTTAAGGAAATCACAGCGTTTTCGGCAGTGTTTGCGATTCTTGAAAGATTAAATATGCAAATTCCCGAAAGGGCATTATCAGTAAACTGTACTTCTCCGACCTCTGATTTACTTTCTTTGCCGTTTATTAGAATTGTGACTTTTGCATTAGACCTGATACCTTTAAGTGACTTAATATAGGGGGATTTAACTTTCACGGGGCACAGGGAAGGGCAGAGGGGAGTAACAGTGTGCCCCAGTTTCTTAAGACTCTCGAAGATGCTCACATCCGCACCGGTGGAGGGTGAGGATTTACCTCCGGTGGCGATAATCAGTTTACTGCAGGCATATTCACCCTTTGTTGTCTTGAGTATATACTTACCTTTTCTCTTTGAAATATCAGTAACTTTCGTGCCGGTAAATGTTTTAACATCATGATTATTACAGCTTAGTCTAAGCAAGTCAACAACAGAATTTGCCTGTCTGCTCATGGGATATACAAGACCTGACGGAGTAACTGTCGTACAGAGTCCTAAATCTGAGAATATACTGCGTATAAACTCGGGTGAACAGCTATCTGTTAGCTTTTCTGCGCAGTATCTGAAACTTCCGTGATACATCTCTGACGATAGGTTGAGATTTGTCAGGTTGCATTTTCCGTTTCCCGTGACCATGAGTTTTTTACCTACTCTGTCACTGCTTTCAAGAATAGCGATAGTACTGTTTTTCAGATTTTTACCGAGAATAACTGCACAGAACAGTCCCGAAGCACCGCCGCCGACTATAATATGGTCAAATGTAGTGAGCGTGTCTTTGTTCATGTAATCACCCGAAGTAAAGTAATTATGGGCAATCCGTAGATTGCCCATGAAATTTGATTAAAATAGAGAGATAATCCAAGGGATACCGTAAGAAATGATAAACATAATGGTAGAGGACATAAGAACGCCCAGGCAAATACTGATAACGGAATCCTTCAAATTAAGCTTGAGAAGTACGGCAATAAGAGCACCTGTCCATGCACCTGTGCCCGGAAGAGGAATACCGACAAAAAGCAGAAGTCCCCACCTTTTGTACTTGGTAACCTTTTCGGATTTTTTCATTGCCTTATTCTCGATTTTATCAATAAGCTTCTTAAGAATTGTCTTTCTCAGAATTGCAAAAATTTTCTCAATAAACAGGAAAATAAAGGGTACGGGCAAAAGATTGCCGATGATACACACAGGGATAGCAATCCAATAATCAACGCCCAAAAGGCTTGCGGCAATAAGACCGCCGCGGCACTCAAGAATAGGAAATAGAGATATAATCAATATTGTCAAAACATCAGGAAAGTTTTTGAACCAATCAAGCATGCTGTAGACAAGCTTTTCCGTAAGACCGAGTTCATCCTCTGTGGCAGTTTTTGCCAATATCATGAAGTTTTGCAGGGCTGTGAAAGCTTTAGTAATTGCCATTTAGGTCACCTCGTCTCAATATCAATTTCATTATATATTATCTTCACAAAAAACTCAACAATAATTTGACGAAAATAGCAAAAGAAAATTGACATAAGGGGAATAATCCTATAAAATATATGGTATTGGTCGTGATATTATGAATAAAAAAACAGCAGAATATTTTCTGAAAACAGCATCAGTTATTTTTTCGTTACTTATTATTACTTTCATCTTTTCACAATCTCTGTTGCCCGCCGGTGAATCACAGGCTGAAAGCGGCAGGATACTTTCACTTTTCAACGGATTGTTAACCGATGCGGGAATTGGCCCCGTATTAAGTAGCTTCTTTGTCCGAAAATTTGCTCATTTTACCGAGTTTGCCGTTTTAGGAACAAGTTTTTTCATGCTATTTCTTTCATTTGGTGTAAAACCGTACTATTTTTCTTTATTTGCATTTTTGTCTACCTCTATGGTTGCGGTATGTGATGAGTGCTTACAGCTCATCTCAGACGGCAGGGCATGTCAGATTTCCGATATGCTTCTTGACAGCTTCGGAGGATTTGTTGCCATTACCGTATTATCGCTTATATACTGTATATTTATCAGAATAAAAAGAAGGAAGTCCCCAAAATATGAGTAACACAAAAATTACATCTGCGGAGAGAATGGGCAAAGCCCCGCTTTTACCGCTTATTTTTAAGATGAGCTTGCCGGCTATGTTTTCAATGCTTATTCAGGCTCTTTATAATGTTGTAGACAGCGTCTTTCTCGGCCATTACGGTGACGGCAGTGAGGCGTTAACCGCTGTGTCACTTGCATACCCCCTGCAGCTTTTGCTGATTGCTTTCACCGTGGGAACCGGCGTTGGTGTAAATTCATTAATTGCTCGAAAACTCGGCGAGGGAGATAACAAAAAAGCACAGAATGTTGCCATGACCGGAATAATTCTCGGTGTCGCAACTTGGATTGTATTTGCGCTTATCGGTATTTTTGCATCAAAGCCATTTATCACTTTTATGGCAGGAAGTGAAAATGAGTTAATCATCAAATACGGCTATGATTACATATTTATCGTCCTTGTGTTCTCCTTAGGTGCATTTATTCAGGTGATGATTGAAAAGTGTATTCAGGCACAGGGAAATATGATTTTTCCCATGATTTCTCACCTTATCGGTGCAATCAGCAATATAATATTAGACCCTTTGTTCATCTTCGGTGTAGGACCTTTCCCTGAGTTGGGAGTCAAGGGAGCCGCAGTGGCAACTGTCCTCGGTCAGTGGTTTGGTATGTTTTTCGTTATCGGCGTAGTTACATTCAAAAAATTTGCCTTTAAGTTTTCCTTTAAGGGTTTCAAACTCAGCCTCGGTACAATTAAGGATATATATAATGTAGGTCTTTCCGGTATTGTTATGCAGTCCATAGGTGCGATTCTTCTGTCAGGCATCAATCTTATCATCAATATGTCACCTGCGACTGCTGATGTAAACACGGCGGCTCAAACTGTTTACGGCCTGTATTTCAAAATCCAAAGCTTTATATTCATGCCTGTTTTTGGTCTGAATCAAGGCCTTTCTCCCATTATGGGCTATAACTACGGCTCTAAGAATAGAGAGCGTCTTTTGAAAACACTCAAATACGGTCTGATTATTGCCTTTTTGATAATGCTTATGGGTACTGTATTATTCCATTCAATCCCGGCTCAGATACTGTCTATCTTCGATGCAGAGCAGGAGTTGGTGGATATGGGTGTTCTTGCTCTGCGCAGGCTCAGTCTCTGTTTCCTGCCGGCTTCAATCGGCGTAATTTTCACTTCACTTTTCCAAGCGGTGGGAAAGGGCTTCAGGAGTCTTGCAATGTCTGTTCTTCGACAGCTTGTATTGATTCTGCCAATAGCATTCTTCCTTTCAAAAATCAGCATTGATGTGATGTGGTATGCATTCCCTATAGCCGAGATAGGCGCTACAGTAATAGCGATTCTGTTTTTCATTGACCTTAATAAAAAAGATTTTTCAAAACTTGGAAAATAATCTTTTACATCCGCATATAGATTAGCGGGTGATAAAATGGACAAAGCTTTTAATGAACAGGAATTATTCACTACGGATTCCGAAGAAATTTCACGGGAGGACTGGGTATCTCTGCCCGAGCCTGTTACTACTAAAAAAGTACCTCTTGATGATGTGCTCACCGATACTTGTACCGAGTTAAGTGATGAGAAACCGCCTAAGGCAAAAATGGCCGTTAAGTCACCGGTGCTTACTATTCAGCTTATTGTCTGTTTGCTTTTGCTGATTTTTTTGTTTGTATCAAAGACTTTTTTACCGAATTTATATTCTGAATTTAAGGAAATCTACAGCAGAGAGATAAGCGGCACAATGATATCAACCGGTGATTTTTCCAAAATATCCTATGAAAATTTCTTTTCCTCTACCGCTGACGAGGGCTGATGTTACGGTTTCGCCTAAAGGGTGTAGGTTTTGGTATTTCATATTTGGCGTTAGCTTTTTTAACATTATCTGTTTTCATCGGCAAGAACGATTACGGCCTGCTTGTGTGCCTTGCCTGTGCGCTTTTTCATGAATTATCACATATTATCTTAATTCTCAGGTACTGCGGAAAACCAGATTCTGTGATAATAAATCTTACCGATGTCAAAATAAACTGCGATATGAACAGGCTCAAAGCCTCACAGGAAGTACTGATTAATCTTGCAGGACCTTTTGCGAATATACTACTTTTCTGTGTGCTGTATTTACTGAATATAATTATAAATCTTGATGCATTACATATCATTGCCATGTCCTCTCTTGTAATAGGAGTGTTTAATCTGTTGCCGCTTCGCACCCTTGACGGGGGAGAACTCTTGTACATGTTGCTTTCAAGGTTTCTGAGTTCTCGCACTGTAGATATATTACTGAACATTATTTCGGTTGTTATCCTGATACCTTTAGCAATACTTGGGTTTACGGTGCTCTTTGCATCAAAGTATAATTATTCACTTCTGCTTGTAACAATTTACATAATACTGACACTAATACTATAGAAATGCGGTGATTCTTTTGTATAGCCCGGATGTTGAAAAAATACTTCTGAAAGTTCAAAAACCCGGAAGATATACCGGCGGCGAACTTAACGCTGTAATTAAGGATAAAGAGAAGGTGGAAATTCGTTTTGCCTTCTGCTTTCCCGATACTTATGAAATCGGCATGTCACACCTTGGCATGAAGATTCTCTACAGTCAGTTCAATTCCTATGATCACATTTGGTGTGAAAGAGTGTTTGCTCCCTGGACTGATATGGAGGCTCTCATGCGTGAGAGGAATATCCCTCTTTACGCTTTGGAAAGCGGTGATCCCCTGACGGAGTTCGATTTTATCGGATTTACCTTGCAGTACGAGCTTTCTTACACCAATGTACTCAATATGCTCTCCCTTGCAGGAATACCTTTGCTTTCTAAGGACAGAACAGAGCTGAATAACATAGTTGTTGCCGGAGGAACTTGTACATCAAACCCCGAGCCTTTAGCTGACTTTGTTGACATTTTTTTCATAGGTGAGGGCGAAGAGGTTGACCTTGAGGTAATGGAGCTTTATCGGGAATATAAAAAGCAGGGCAAAAATAAAAAAGAATTCCTCATTGCCGCTTCAAAAATTGAGGGTGTTTATGTACCGTCTCTTTACGATGTAGAGTATAACGAAGACGGCACAATTAAGAGCTTTACTGCTCTTGAGGGTGCACCTCAAAGGGTTTCCAAGAGAATTATGATGGACCTCGACAGCACATATTATCCCGATACCTTTGTTGTTCCTTTGGTTGAGATTGTGCATGACAGAGCCATTTCCGAGATTTTTCGCGGATGCATACGCGGTTGCCGTTTCTGTCAGGCAGGCTTCCTTAACCGACCTGTCAGAGAAAAATCCCCCGACAATATTCTCAATCAGTGCAGAACTCTTTGTGACCGCACAGGCTATGACGAAATTTCGCTTTCCTCACTGTCCTCCTCAGACTATTCCGATATCGTAGGACTTCTCGAAACCCTTACACAGTGGTCAGATAAATCGGGCGTAAGCCTTTCTCTGCCCTCACTTCGTGTTGACGGCTTCACCGATGATATTATGAACAAAATCAAGACTGTACGCAAAAGCGGCCTTACCTTTGCACCCGAAGCAGGTACTCAGCGACTTCGCGATGCAATAAATAAGAATGTTTTTGAGGATGAACTGCTTAAAACATGTCACACTGCATTTGCGGGCGGCTGGACAAACATAAAACTGTACTTTATGATAGGTCTTCCTACGGAAACTATGGAGGATGTAGAAGGCATTGCCAACTTGGGACAAGCTGTTGTCAACGAGTTTTACCGCACTGAAGGTCGCGCAAAGGGTAGGGGAGTTAATGTAACTGTTTCCGCCTCATCTTTCGTGCCTAAACCCCATACTCCTTTCCAGTGGGAAGCACAGGACAGTATCGACACAATTCACGAAAAGCAAAAGCATCTGAAAGAGAGTATCCGCACCAAGAAAATCAGTTTCAATTACCATGCAGCCGACACAAGTTATTTAGAGGGTATATTTGCACGCGGTGACAGAAAACTGTGCAAGGTAATGCTCAAGGCGGCTGAGCGCGGTTTCCACTTTGACGGATGGAACGACTGTTTCGATTTTGCCGCTTGGATGGAGATTTTTGACGAGTGCGGTATTGATCCCGATTTCTACACAACCCGTAAACGCAGTCTTGATGAAATTTTGCCTTGGGATTTTCTGGATTACGGTGTTTGCAAAAACTTCCTTTTAAGCGAACGCGAAAAGGCATACAGAAGCGTTACAACGCCTAATTGCAGGGAAAAGTGTTCCGCTTGCGGAGCGGCAAAATACAAGGGAGGTATCTGCTTTGAAAAATGTTAGAATTTGGTTTAGCAAAACCGATGAATGCAAGTATATATCTCATCTTGACCTGAACAGGGTGATGCTTCGTGCAGTTCGCCGGGCACAGCTTCCGATTTGGTACACCGAGGGTTTTAATCCTCACCCCTTTGTTACCTTTCCTCTGCCGATTTCCTTGGGAATCAGCGGGCTTCGTGAGTGCATGGATATACGAATTCTCGATGATAACTTTAATATAAAAGAAATCTCCGATAAAATGAATCCTTATCTTCCTATGGGTATCCGAGTTTTTGACGCAACTGAGCCTGTTTATGACCCAAAGTATATTACCTATGCCCGTTATAATGCAGAAATTTCTTCTGAGCAGGTGAGCAGTGAAGTCCTGCGTGAGAGTATATACAATATTCTTAAAAAGGACGAGCTTATTATACAGAAGAAGTCAAAAGCAGGCATGAAGGATGTGGATATGCTACCCTATGTTAAGGCTTTTGAATTTAATGACGATTTGAATAATTTGAGTTTTACTGTCACCCTGCCGGCAGGAAACACGAAAAATATCGGACTGCCCCTTGTACTGAAAGCCATCGAAAAGGATTTGGAAATAGAGATTGACTATAAGATTACTAAGCTTGATATGTTCACAGAGGAGATGAAGCCTTTTGCCTAAATACACCACAGTGTTGCTTGACGCTGACGAAACAATTTTTGACTTCAAAATGTCGGAAAGGTTAGCAATTCTTGAGACATGTAAAGTTTTTGGCGTCAGTGCCGCAGACGAGGATGTATCTGTTTACAGCGAAATTAACGCTTCATTGTGGAAAGAACTTGAGAAAGGTGCACTTACGCGGAAAGAACTTCGTCTTGAGAGATTTCGCCGCTGGTTTGTATATCTTTCTGTGAGCAATGTAGACATAAAAGCCTTTGATGAGTATTATGCCACCGCCCTTGGCAAGGCGGGTGTTCTCTTTGACGACGCTGAAGGCTTTTTGGAAGAGCTTTCGAGTTTTGCTGATATATACATAGTTACTAACGGACTGACAAATACTCAAAATCTGCGTCTAAATATTAGCGGTATCGGTAAGTACATAAAGAAAATGTATGTTTCCGAAACGGTAGGATATGCTAAACCAGCCGTAGAGTTTTTTGAATATGTATTCAGTGACTTGAAAATTACCGATAAGTCAAAGGTGATAATCATGGGGGATAGCCTTACTTCCGATATGCAAGGGGGCAAAAACGCAGGAATTGCCACTTGTCACTATGTAAGGCATGGAGAAAAAGTCCAAAACTCTCTTTGCGACTATGTTGTCAAAAACTACAAAGAGTTTTTGGATATAATTAGATAGTTATTTCTGTGCTTTTTCCTGCTGAAAATAAATAGCAAAAAAGTGAAAAAAACACTTGATTTTTTCCCTCGGTTACTATATAATAGTCGAGGTGAGAAACGGAGAGATGTCCGAGCTGGCCGAAGGAGCACGATTGGAAATCGTGTGTACGGCTATAACCGTACCAGGGGTTCGAATCCCCTTCTCTCCGCCAGAAAAGAACCCACATTTGTCTACGACAAGTGTGGGTTCTTTTCAACTAAATCCGTCCTATCGGACGGGATAAATCCCGCTTTCGTGGGATGAAATCACTTCGTGATGAAATCCGACTTCGTCGGGAGATAAGGACGGATTTAATTTCATCTCCGAAGTAGATTTCATCCGAACGGATTGAGGATTTCATCGCGCCTTGCGCGATTTCATTATTTTTTGGTATAATCTTCATGAAAGAAGAACCCGAGTATAAACAATATTTTGAATAATCACGCTGCTTTTTGCGTTTTTAACCTCATCTTACGCTCCCTTTGGTCGTTCTCCGCCATGAAACACAGCATCAATTTAGATGCTGTGTTTTTTATATACAAAAACCACGGTGTGTCTTACACCGTGGCTTTCCGATAGTTTTCTCCTTGAATAACATCTCTGTCATAAAGGGCGTTATTTATCTCTCTTATGAGCTTTATCTTGTTCTCGCACCATTTTGGCGCAATCAATTCATCTTTCGGCGGGTCACCGGTTAGCCTGTGGATGACAATATCACTCGGTAGAAGCCGAATACACTCTAAAAGAACATCTGTATATTCCTCTAAAGTCAATAATTTGATTTCACCTTTACTATAAAGCTGTGCAAGTCGTGTGTTCTTTAGCACATAGAGATTATGAAATTTCACGCCGTCTGAGTGTTCTCCCACGAGCCTCGCGGTGTTTAGCATATCTTCTTTAGATTCATTAGGTAGGCCTAAGATAATGTGGGTAATTACGTTTATCCCAAGTGTTCTCAATTTATCCGCTGTTTCTATGTAGACAGATGTATCGTAACTTCTGTTTATAAACTCTGCTGTTTTGTCATTTGAGGTTTGAAGCCCGAGTTCCACCCATACCGGCTTTATCTCATTTAGTTCTTTTAGAAGTTCGTAAACTTCATCGGAGAAGCAGTCGGGTCTTGTGGCTATTGATAGAATGATAATATCGTCTCGCATAATTACGCTTTTATATAGTTTTTCCAAATAATTAGGTTTACCGTAGGTGTTTGAAAAGGCCTGAAAATATGCAATAAACTTATCATATTCCCGTTCTTTCACAGAAAGCTTAGATTTCGCTTCTTCGACTTGACTATCTATATTCGGGGCAAAGTTTGTTGCAAACTCCCCGGAGCCACCACCCGAACAAAATATACAACCGCCTTCACCGAGTTTGCCATCACGGTTTGGGCATGTTAGTCCGGAGCTTAGCAAAAGCTTATATACCTTATGACCGTATGTATCCTTTAAGAAATACGAAAGCATATTGATTTTCAAACTATCACCCCTCATACACATTATAGTATATCATAATAAATCTATCAATATTTATTGAAAACATTCATCAAATGTAGTAATATAAGTGAGTTAGGAGGAATACAAATGAAGCGAAAAATCTCCATACTGCTTATATTGATTTTAGTTGTTTCCGGCTTTTTGACTGCATGCAATAAAGATAGCGATATTCTGACTTATCAGGTGAATTCAGGAGATACAATTTATATCGGCGCTCTGCTGCCCATAAGCGGTGGTTATAAATCACAAGGGGAGTTTCTCTCTGACGGCATATTATTTGCTCAGAAAACAGCAGAAAACATAAACATAGATAAAGACTATAAAATAGAACTTTTGACAAAAGACATCACAGACTTAGATTCGGCATATACGGAGTTTGTTAACAAGAAAGTTTCGGGTGTAATCTGCTGTGGTACCGATAAAGCAACAACCGACAGTATTATCACTAAATTTAAGGATTCTACAATACCTTTAATTTTCACCGACAACTATTCATCAGGAATTAGTGAGAGTAAGACTGTATTCTCAATAGCAATAAGTGATTTTTACAAAGCGTCCTGCATGGCAAGTCACTTGGACGCAGAAAATTTGACAAAAGGCGCTGTGCTTATTCTCGACGATGATCCCGAAAAACAAACTTTTGCCGATATGTTAGCAAAATCAGCGGAAAGTTCCGGAATAGTTGTAACAAAGTATTTTGCAAGCGGTGAGAATGCTAATTATAAACCGCAGTCTATTGTATCAATGGACTATGAGTTTATCTGTATTGACGGCAGCGTTTTGGATTCTTTGAACACTGTGAAATCTCTGCGAGATCAAGGCTTTTTCGGTGAAGTGATTATATCCGAGGTTGCGGACAAAACCATGTTAAACAGCGATTGCGACGGTATAGCTTTCATCAATAAATTCGATTATGATGACGATAATTATATCGGCTCAGATTTTCTCAATGTCTACAGTAATAATGCTGACATAAGCAGTGCAGTGGCTTACGGCTATGACGCTTATCTCTTAATGTACCAAGCTCTGCTGAGTTTTGCAAAAGATTCAGGCGACCCTCTCTCAGCGGTTAAAAATAACAGCAATGACGGAAACACAGAAGAAACT
Source organism: Eubacteriales bacterium (assembly GCA_030533225.1). Classification (GTDB taxonomy): domain Bacteria; phylum Bacillota; class Clostridia; order Oscillospirales; family Acutalibacteraceae; genus Ruminococcoides. The sequence continues at coordinate 38,820 of JAUNJO010000006.1, read as the reverse complement.
GTAATCACGACAAAGGATTTAACTAAATCTCTTCAGGAAATTTCTTACTACGGTGTAACAGACACAATTTCCTTTGATGATAATGGAATAACAAAGGTCAACTTCCTCTATGTTCACGAAATACAAGGTAATTGCGCTGTGATGTTAAATAAATTCAAATATAGCAACTAACTAAGAAAGCTCTCCGCGTTTTGCAGAGAGCCTTAGTGTTTATTGAGCGCATTTCTTACAAGGTGCGTACTTTTGTTGAGCAGACTCAAGTGAAACTGCCTGGGCGTTAACTCCTGCACAATTTTTATCCAAGTGATATTTCGTTCCTGTGGGCGTTATGTAAACACCTCCGTTTTCCACAGTAACTATTGTAGCGGTTGTTTCAATTATTTCTTCACGGGGTTGTGTTTCTGTTTCTGGGGAATTTTCTGTATTTACTGAGGGCAAAGTAGGTTCTGATAAAGACAAGGGTGGGACAAGTTCAATATATATTGTATTGTTTCCCACATAAGTAACGGTAAGCTTATAATTTGAAGTATTTTTCGCAGAAAACACCGATTCTGTCTTACACTTATCTGTATCAAAGCCTTTTTCTACGCATTTTGCAACATAATCGTTGAAGTTTTCCCGATTCATTTCGCATATATACACACTGAGTTTTGTACCGTCGTCTTTCTCAACTAAGCCTTTAGTTGATTTAGGTTTAGGCAGCATGCTACACTTATCGCTAAGTTGCCACTGCAAATCTGTAGCCGAAATTGGCACATTCAGCTGTAACTTTGCTATATCCATACTGTCATTATAGTTTATTGATATTGAGTATCCTGACTTGCTGAATGCTTTGTAGGTATTATGTTCTCTTGCACTTTCTAAATCATAACCTTTTGCGATACATTCATTTATAAGTGCATAGAAATCATCCTGACGCATATCTTGGTAATTTAACTGTAACGAGGCATCTGTGTTACATATTACTATCGCTTTCTTGCTGTCAAAGTGAGGACACTCGTCGGATAGCAATATTTGTTCCCATTTAACATAATGGGGTTTGTCATCGGCAGTAGACTCCAGATAGGGGAGAAGCTGACCGAAAACTATTGTGATTATGAGCAAACCGAGAGTTACTAAAAAAGCTATTGTTATAGATTTTGGGTAACCCTTAAGATTTTTGAACCATTTACAAATTGAGAATTCTTTTCGCTTAGAAACTTTCTTCTTTTTCTTAGGTGTTTCAGTCACATGGCTTTGAGGCTTTTTCCGAAATTTGGCGGCATCTTTCACTCTGAAACTGCAATAGGGACAAATCTTATCATTCTTATCCAGTTCTTCTCCGCAGTTGTAGCACTTCATTCGTATCGCCTCCGTCATATGTTTTCGACATAATTCTACCATTTCTGCGTAAAGTTTGCAATAGAGTTATGCTTACTTGACACAGTTTAATAATTAAAAACAGCCTCTTATGTCATCATCGACACAAGAAGCTGTTTTTCTGTCATATAGGCTTAATTGCTTTCAGCTCAATGTAGCCTCTTTCACCACGGGGTTCTAATTGAATACGGGGATTAGCGTCATCCCATGCATATCCGATTACAGAGGGGTCATATCTCTCAATCGAAGTTTGCACTGATTCAATGGCATGACAATAGTTTTCCTCCTCAAAAGGCTCTCCCTGAAACATCAGGTATTTTGAAGCGGGCAGGGTAATAACATCGAATCCGTCGGGGATAATTCCGTTATAATCCGTTTCCACCTCAACACCCTGTACATATTCCGAGGTGCCCTGTGTTCTGTATTCATCGGGCAGCCACAGACAAACAGGCTCTGCAGAGAGAGATTTCATACTGGTAAGAATTCCCCAGACATCACAGCCAACCTCCTGACAATAACTCCAGTATTCCTTTGCTGTCTTTCCTCGCTTGATTATGACCTTACGCTCCGGTTTTTCAATAACTTGAATAAATACATTTGCAATGTTTTCCACCGATTTTTGCTCCTTCCACATTTTTCTGAATTTTACGCCATACGGGATGAAAAGTGAGATAGGTATAGGAGATTTTGCATATTCATAAGGATTACAACCGAAGGTATTGCGAAACGCTCTTTGATAGCCGTCAACACTGTCATAGCCTGTTTCATAAGCCAAGTCTATCACCTTGCATGATTCGTCACGCAAACGCAGTGCAGAACGGGACAACCGAAGTCGCCTGATGTAATCAGCAGGCGAAAGACCGGTCATCTCCTTAAATATTCGCGCGCAATAAAAAGGAGAATACATTGCTGCATTTGAAAGGTCGCACAATGTGATTTTGTCAAAAAGGTGTTCCGAAATATAGTCCTGCATCTTTTGAACAGCTAAAACTTTTTCCGTCACTTTATCACCTCCAACTGACAAATTCATTATGACAGAAACAGCATGATAACTCTCGACTTTTCTTGCTGTCTTGAAAATTTCGATTTATCATCGAAAAACAATTTTTCTTCATTTATAATATCATATTTCATCACCAAGTAAAAGAAAACACCTCTCTTGTCCAAATAGACAAAAGAGATGTTTTTTGGCGGAGAGTTAGGGATTCGAACCCTAGGTCCCTTTCGGGACACAGCATTTCGAGTGCTGCACCTTCGACCACTCGGACAACTCTCCCTATTAATTGTGCAATTGTTATTTTACTAATTTATAATTCGATTGTCAAGTAAAATACCGATGATTAAAAAATCTATTAGCAAATGACTGCCATTATTCATAATATGAAATGTATTAAGCTTAGAAAAGGTGATTATATGGCACTTGATACAAGGGAACTTTTTGCCAGGCTAATTAAGTGCGAGGCCGGAGGTGAGGGAGACGACGGAATGCGGGCAGTTGCTTCGATAATTATGAACAGGGCATTTGTTGAAAACGGAGAGTTTTCACGAGTCAGTAACGGGGGAGATGTGAGAGCAATTATCACCCAAAGCTGTCAGTTTGTGTGTCTGAAGGAAACAGTGGGCGGAGAGTATAATCCTCAAAATGTGTATAATATAACACCCGATGATGTACATTATGAAATCGCTGACTGGGCACTGTCGGGTAACACTGCCGCTTCGGTGGGTAATTCTCTTTTTTTCTTCAATCCATATAGCCCAAACTGTCCGCGTTATTTTCCGTCAAACGTCGGAATTATATATAACCGAGTCGGAGACCATTGCTTTTATGCACCTACAAATGCTTATGCTAATACCTGATAGGAGAAGATTATGGATAATTCATTCGATTTAATGAAGATTTACGGAATTCCTCCTGCCGGCTACAATGAGGATAATCCGGATGATTTAGTACTCAAAAATTTGCCGTCTTTAGAGCAAATCGCCTCTTTTAACTTGGCTCTTCAAACCGGTGGTGTTCAAAGCGGAGCCTTGCCTCCCATAACCAATTTGCAAAAGCCAGATTACGCTGTGACTCCTGCAACGGTTTACGGATTGAGTGACGAGGGTGTAAGTTATAATCAAAATCCTCAGAATAACGCAAATCTAACGAACGCTTCAAGTAATATGAGTTTGGCTTCGTCTTCTAATGCTATGCAGAACACAGCCAAAACAGGCACTGAGTTATCACAACAGATAACCGACTTTAGCAATCCATATCCAATCACACCGGAAAGTATTCAGTTCCTGAACGGTTTCATCAGAACTCAAATCGGCAGAAGAGCACAAATTCAGTTTTTGGTTGGTAGTACCGATATCGTAGAAAAAGACGGTTTTATCCTTGGAGTAGGCTCCAACTACATCCTGATAAATGAAATCGGCAGTAATGATATAACCGCCTGTGATTTTTATAATATAAAATTTATCAGATTCCTTTATTGAGCAGTTTCCCAATGACCGCATTACTTAAGAGATAACCTCTCTCGGTAAGCTTAATTGATTCATCGGTTACTGTTACAAAACCGAGCTTTTCGAGGACTTTTGCTTCTGCAATCAGATCTGCAGAAGCAGAGGTTCCGAAGAGCTTTTTGTATTTTGCAAATCTAAATCCAATATCCGTTCTTAAGGAAAGCATCAGATATTCTTCCGCAGTTTTACCCACGGATTCGAATGTGGTTATATTATTTTCAAAACTGCTGAAACTGTCACTGTAAAAAAATCTTTTGTTACCGATAAGTGAGTGTGCAGAAGGGCCTATTCCCAAATAGTCATTAAGCTCCCAGTATTTCATATTGTGACGGCTGATTTTGTCATCTTTACAAAAGTTAGATATTTCGTAGTGCCTAAATCCTTTGTTGCATAAAATTTTTGAGGTGATTTCATAGAAATTTGCCTGATTGTCTTCGTCGGGGAAAACATACCCCTCTTTGTTATAGTAAAAAGGAGTGTTTTCCTCGATTTTCAGCATGTATGTGCTTATGTGACAAGCGTCTGTACTCAATGCAAACTCCAGAGTATTTATAAGGCTTTCTTCAGTTTGCAGGGGGA
>JAUNJO010000006.1:24450-34367 GCA_030533225.1 Eubacteriales bacterium | reverse complement strand
CCAAGGAATAGTTTGTTATTCCTGCCCGGTTGAATTTATCAACGGTAAATAATACATCGTCATTAGAGTGAAGCCTGCCTAATGCATTAAGCTCATCCTGTACAGCGCTCTGCATACCCATAGATATTCTGTTAAATCCTGCAGTTTGAAGTTCACTGAATTCAATGGAATTGTGAGTTGTAGGATTGATTTCTGTTGTGATTTCACAGTCTTTGGCAAGTCGGAAGCTGTTAGTCACACCGTCTAAAATTTTAGTAAGCCCCTGAGTACCTAAAACACTTGGAGTACCGCCACCAAAGTACACAGTGTCTACCGAAGTATCATAGAGCGTATTGCTCCAATGCTTGAGAGAAGACAGAACTGTACTTATGTATTTTTCGTGAAGTTCATCATCACCGCACATAGAAAAAAAACTGCAGTAATTGCATTTTTTTATGCAGAAGGGGACATGAATATACAGACCTATGCTCATAGCTTTACACCTCAAAACTGATAAAAGGGATGAGGCAGAAACCTTAAAGTTTCTGCCTCAAATTTGGAAGGTATATGAAAAATAGAAAAAATCACTAATATGATATTATATTAGCAGACTTCATTTTACTTGTCAATAGATATTGTTAAGAATTTATCAGGTATCGGCTAATCGAAGTCGATTTCATCGACAACCATGTTTATTACTATAAAACTTGACATATTTTATGTAGAAAAGTATAATTAAAAATTGTGAACAAAGAGAACAGGAGAAGTTAAAGTGAGCAGCATAAAACCGCAAATTGAAAAGAGAAGAACCTTTGCAATTATTTCACATCCTGACGCAGGTAAAACAACCTTGACCGAAAAGCTATTGCTTTACGGAGGTGCTATTAATCTTGCAGGCTCTGTTAAGGGCAAGAGAACAGCAAAGCACGCTGTATCCGACTGGATGGAAATAGAAAAACAGAGAGGTATTTCCGTAACTTCATCCGTAATGCAGTTTAAGTACAATGATTATTGCATCAATATTTTGGACACCCCGGGTCACCAGGACTTCTCTGAGGACACTTACCGTACACTTATGGCAGCCGATTCCGCAGTCATGGTAATTGACGGATCCAAGGGTGTTGAAAAGCAGACAATCAAGCTCTTCAAGGTTTGTGTAATGAGAAATATTCCCATTATCACTTTTATCAACAAGATGGATAGAGATTCCAAGAATCCTTTTGATTTGCTTGAGGAGATTGAAAATGTCCTTGGTATCAACACTTGTCCTATTAACTGGCCCATCGGCTCCGGTAAAGATTTCAAGGGTGTATACGATAGGCTAACCAAGAATGTTCTTGCTTATACGGCAAACAACGGACAAAAAGAAGTTGAGGAAAAAGCAGTACCTCTTGACAGTCCTGAGCTGACAGACACAGTGGGCAAATATATGATTGATGACCTTCTGGCAGATATAGAACTTTTAGAGGGCGCAGGCGATGAGCTCGACCTGGATTTAGTCAGAAAAGGAAAGCTTACACCTGTATTCTTCGGCTCTGCTCTCAACAATTTCGGTGTTGAGCCCTTTCTTGAGAACTTCTTAGAGTTTACTACACCTCCTCTTCCGAGGGAAACAGAGGATGGAATCGTTGAGCCTGATTCAGACTACATGTCAGCCTTTGTGTTCAAAATTCAGGCAAATATGAACAAGATGCACCGGGACCGAATTGCCTTCATGCGAATATGCTCAGGCAAATTTGAAAAGGATATGGAAGTAACTCATGTGCAGGGTGAGAGAAAGATAAAGCTTTCACAGCCGCAGCAGATGATGGCATCTGACCGAGAAATGATAGAGGAAGCATATGCCGGTGACATTATAGGCATATTTGACCCGGGCATTTTCTCCATAGGTGATACCGTCTGTACTCCGGGGCACAAGATTAGATTCAAAGGAATTCCCACCTTTGCGCCTGAACATTTTGCTCTTGTGCGTCAAAAGGATACCATGAAGCGCAAGCAGTTCATAAAGGGTACTTCTCAGATTGCACAGGAAGGCGCAATCCAGATATTCCAGGAGCTTGACGCAGGTATGGAAGAGGTTATCGTAGGTGTTGTTGGTACGCTTCAGTTTGATGTGCTGAAACACAGACTTGAGAATGAGTACAACGTAGATATAATTATGACTTCACTTCCTTACCAGTTTATCCGTTGGATAGGTAACTCTGATGTAGACCCCAAAACTCTTGATTTGGCTTCTGATACTAAACGAATCCAAGACCTTAAAGGCAATCACCTTCTTCTGTTTACAAGTGAATGGAGTATCAGCTGGGCGCTTGAGCACAACAAAGGTTTAATTTTAGAGGAATTCGGTAAAAATACTTAAAACTAAATAGGTACAAGCAAAATTAACGCACTCTCGGAATATGATTCTATATAGATCAAAGGAGAGTGCGTTTTTTGTTTGATTTTTTAATGCAACTTGCAAATTTTTGTTATGTGTTTATACTCCATGTCTGCAAAGGAGGTACATTCCCGAAACCGCTGAGTCAAAAGGATGAGCTAATATATCTCGAGAAAGCCAAGAACGGTGATGTTGCTGCCAGAAACAAGCTTGTTGAGCACAACCTGCGACTGGTGGCGCATATAGTGAAAAAATACTATACAACACAGTCGGACTATGATGACCTTGTATCAATAGGGACCATTGGACTTATTAAGGCAATCAACACATACGATTTGGATAAAAAAATAAAATTATCGAGTTATGCCTCCAGATGTATCGAGAATGAGATTCTCATGCACTTTAGAAACGGAAGAAAATCCTCCCATGATTTATCATTAAGTGAGACCATTGAGACAGATAAAGACGGAAATCCTTTATCGCTTATAGACGTTTTGGCTGATGAGAGGGATTTCACCCGGGATTTAGAGATGAAAATTAACTCTCAGAAGTTAAAAGAATATATTGAAAGCGAACTTGACGAGCGTGAAAGAATTGTTATAATCAGGCGATTCGGACTTGACGGCCGAGAGCCGTTAACTCAGCGTGAGGTTGCAGATGAACTGAAAATATCACGGTCATATATATCCAGAATTGAAAAGAAGGCTCTGGCTTCACTGAGAAAGAGATATGAAAAAGGATGAGAACAAGTTTGTCACAAGACACAACGCTATTCCGATTAAAAGGGGAATCACTATAGATAATACAGTGTACAGAAAGCTGTTTGTCTCGCGTTTTATGGCAAATAATGTGGTAGAACAGGGGAAATGAAAGAGGCAAAGAATCATAGTGTTTACAGCGGTGAGCATCGTCCAGCCTTCATTCATCAGCACATTTTGAAGCGAACTGAGGGATGAGTAATCTGTAAGGGTTTCTGCGTTGAGGTATGACATCAGCATAACGGGAAATACAAGTTCATTTGCAGGAAAACTCAATAAAAATGATGTAACCACTGTGCCGTCAACACCGATAAATCTTCCCACAGGTTCGAAAAAGTTACATATATACCATAGAATACTTTGATTGTCTATGTCAGTATTTGCAACTACCCAGAGCAGTGCTCCTGCAGGTATTGAAACAAGCACAGCGCGTGAAAGCACATACAAAACCTTCTCCTTAACAGACAGCAAAATCACCTTGAGAAACTGCGGTCTCCTGTAGGGAGGAAGCTCTAAGATGAATCCGCTGCTGTTTTCCTCTTTAATACTCTTTGTGAGTATTTTTGATATCAGCAGAGTGAAAATAAATGATAAGAGTAATAATAGTAAAAGTACAAAAACAGTAATAATTGATTTCTGAAAGGTATTTCCAAAGGGTGCGATAAAAATTGAAATCAGAGCAATCAAAGTAGGCAGTCGTCCGTTACAGGGCACAAAACTGTTTGTAAGTATTCCGCACGCCCTCTCTTTTTTGTCGGACATAATTCTGCAACCCATAACGGAACAAGCGTTACACCCAAACCCCAAAGTCATAGTAAGTGCCATTTTTCCACTCACACCGAATTTTGCGAAAATTCTGTCAAGATTGAATACAGCTCTGGGCAAATACCCCGAATCTTCGATTATTGCGAATAGGGGGAAGAAAATAATAGCAGGGGGGAGCATAACCGACACAACCCAAGCGCAGGTTGTGTATATTCCGTCAAAGAGAAAGCTTGTAATTACAGACGGGACTCCGATTTGCGTAAATAAATTTATCAGCATCTTTTCTATTCCGAATAATGCAGTGCTCAGTAATTCACTCGGAACATTTGCTCCAAAGGCAGTAATCCAAAACACAAGCGCAAAAATAATTATCATAATCGGAATACCGGTTTTGCGAGAAGTGAAAAGTTCATCCAACTGTTTTTGCTTTTCACTGTAACCTCTTACCTTATTAACTAATACTTTATCACAGATTTCTTTACATAATTGTGAGGTGTATATGGCTCTTTTTTCCTTTGATTCCACCTTTTCAATTTCTTTAATTGACTTAACTTCAAATATTTTTATATCACCGTTTGCAACATTTTGTGCTGTGTTTTTTAGCAAGTTTACACCTTTTTTACTTCTTGCGGTTGTCTTAACTACCGGAATACCGAGCTGCAGGGAAAGCTCATCTGTGTCAATTATGATGCCGTTCTTTTGTGCCTCATCCCAAAGATTCAGACATAAGACAGCTTTCGATGTTTTGCTCAGTATTTCAAGACACAAGTATAGATTTCGTTCAAGGGAAGTTGAGTCCACTACAATTATAACACAGTCGATTTTTGTGTTATTAAGAGTATCCTCTGCTACTTTTTCTTCAAAAGAATTATAATTCAGGGAATAAGTGCCGGGAAGATCTATAATTTTGTATGTTTTTCTGTTTATAATCGAAGTCCCAACAGCAGTTTCCGTTGTTTTACCTGTCCAGTTACCTGTATGTTGTTTCATTCCTGTGAGACTGTTAAATACTGTGCTTTTGCCAACATTTGGATTTCCTGCTAAGGCTATAACACCCTCAAATTCTGTGTTTCTCAGACAAATCAGACTCCGATATGAGGATTACATTAATATATCCTGCTTGAGCTTTTCTCAGTGCAACTACTGTACCTTTCACAAAGTAGGCAGTTGGATCACCAATAGGGCTTTTTCTTATCATAGTTATGTTTTCTCCCCGGATAAAACCAAGCTCAAGCATTCTCATTTTATATGGGTTATCTTCTACATTTATTATTGTGCCCGATTCACCTTTCTTAAGTTTATAAAGTGGGATTGTGTTCATTTACTCCGTCCCTTCAAAAATTCCTATTACCAATATATGAAAATAGGTGTTATAGGTGATTAATATTATATTGCAACCGATGAAATGTGTGGTATAATATAACAAAAAGGCATATATTCTATTGGTGATGTTATTGAAATACTATAACAAAATATGGATAATTACCTTGTGTTTATCTCTTGCTTTGGTTCTTGTTTATATAAAGGTAGGGGATACCGTAGCCGTAAACGCACAGGCACAACTGGATGAAAGTTCAAGTTCTCCGATTATAGTAATTGATGCAGGTCACGGCGGGGAAGATGGGGGAGCCGTATCTCCTACAGGACTTTTGGAAAAGGATGTAAACCTTTCCGTTGCAAAATATTTGAAGTCTTTGTTTCTTCAAAGCGGATATGAGGTTGTTATGATTCGTGAGGAAGACAAAGCGATTTATGATGCCGATGCTCAAACTCTGCGTGAAAAAAAGGCCTCTGATTTGCACAACAGAAGTGATATCTGCAACAGTGACAGCAGACACATACTTTTGAGTATTCATCAAAACAAATTTGAATATAGCAAATATTCAGGTACTCAGGTCTTTTATTCAAAGAACGATCCGTTAAGTCAAGAGCTTGCGGAGAGTATTCGATTAAGTGTCAAAGACTTAATTCAAAGCGATAACAATAGGAACATTGTGCCTGCAACAAACAGTATATATATTTTGGACAAAGCAACAGTGCCCGCAGTGCTTGTGGAATGCGGTTTTCTCTCAAATCCTGAGGAAGAAACTCTGCTCAAAAATGAGAGTTACAAACAGAAACTTGCTTTGACCGTATATTTGGGATTTATGAACTTTATTAATACCAATACATAGTAGGACGTGAAACCATGGCAAAAATCAAGAATGTTTATATTTGCAGCGAATGTGGATACGAATCACCAAAATGGTACGGAAAATGTCCTTCCTGCGGTGAATGGAATACAATGAACGAAGAGGTTGTAAACAAAGCGGCAGGCTCTACTTCATTTACCAAAACTGCTGCTGTTTACACAAAACCGCAGAGTATTACCGAAATTTCAACGCAGGATGAACACAGATACATCACAGATATATCGGAACTTGACAGAGTTTTAGGCGGCGGCATAGTCAAGGGCAGTCTTATTCTGCTGGGCGGTGACCCCGGTATCGGTAAATCCACAATACTTCTGCAAATTTGCCGTAATCTGTGTAAAAACCTCAAGATTCTATATGTTTCGGGCGAGGAATCCAAACGACAGCTAAAACTCCGTGCGGCACGCCTGGACGCTGAAAGTGATAATTTATTGGTCTTAACCGAAACCGATGTGCAGGTTATCGCTGAGGTTATTCGCACCGACAAACCTGACCTTGTTATGATAGATTCCATTCAGACAATGTCAATTTCTGAGCTTAATTCCTCTCCGGGAAGCGTCACTCAGGTTCGTGAGTGTACCAACTTTCTTATGCGTGTCGCAAAGGGTTTGGATATACCGATGTTTGTTGTGGGTCATGTGAACAAAGAAGGCTCTATAGCAGGCCCCAAGGTGCTTGAGCATATAGTAGATGCTGTTCTGTATTTCGAAGGCGACAAGCAAATGTCCTACCGAATTTTAAGGGCTGTTAAAAACCGTTTCGGCTCCACAAACGAGATTGGAGTGTTCCAAATGACCGAACAGGGACTTGAGGTAGTTGAGAATCCTTCTATGATGCTCCTGTCCGGCAGACCTAAGAACGTTTCGGGAACATGTGTAGCTTGCACAATGGAAGGCACAAGGCCTATCTTGGCTGAGGTACAGGGTTTGGCATCTGCTACAGCGTTTGGCAATCCGCGCAGAATGTCCACCGGTTTTGACTACAGCCGTATGGCACTTTTGGTTGCAGTCCTTGAAAAACGGGCAGGTTATTATTTCTCTAATTCCGATGTGTATGTAAATGTTATAGGCGGACTTCGTCTTGATGAACCTGCAACGGATTTAGCTGTTGCCATGGCACTTGTTTCAAGTCTTAAGGATATTCCTATTGCAGAAGATGCAATTGCCTTCGGTGAAATAGGATTAGCCGGCGAAATCAGGAGTGTATCACATGCACAAGAAAGAGTCAACGAAGCCGCAAGGCTTGGATTTTCACGCATTGTCATACCATTCCATAATCTAAAGCGCATAAGTGCTCCAAACGGGGTAAGTCTTGTGGGGGTCAAGAATGTGCGTGAAGCCTTTGAGGCTCTTGTGTAATATGAAACACCGAGTATTGATTTCACCGGCGGACAGCAAACTGATTGATAGCCTAAACGATTTGAGTGTTGAAACGGTATTTACACATGCAGTAGATACTTTTATTGACTATGAGAAATATCACGCAGACATGCAAATACTACGCATATACGATACTGTTTTTGTGTATGAATGCGTTTTTGAATACTACAAAGATTTTCTTGCTGACTATAATGTGGTAATTTGTGAAAATCCGCAGAAGGAATATCCTTTTAATGTTTCTCTAAACGCTGCGCTTGTAGGCAATAAACTTTTTTGCAAAGAAAGTGCGCTTGATAACAGCGTTCGAAAATTTTGCGTAAAAAATAACATTGAGATTATTGATGTCAGGCAAGGCTACACCAAATGTTCCACCCTTGTGTTAAATGATAATTCCATCATAACCGCAGATAAAGCTATTTACGAGAAAGCGGTAATTAACGGGATTAATGCACTCAGAATAAGTAGCGGAAATATTCGGCTAACGGGTGCAAATTACGGATTTATCGGAGGGGCAAGCGGAGTAATAGGGGACACAGTCTGTTTTTTCGGGGATATACTTGCTCATCCAGACGGTACGAAAATCATTGAATATATCGAAAATAACAGCATGCAATGGGTATGTCTTACCAAAGATGCACTCATTGATGTTGGCGGTTTTGTTCTTTTATAGCAAAATAAAATTTCATATGCAGGTTACAAGCAGATTGTAGCCTGCTTTTTTGTCGCCTTCCAAATTCGAACATATGTACATTTGCTACTTTTGTTTCGGATTAAGTCCCAAGACATAGTCAGCAGAAACTTTATAGATAGTGCAAAGCTTTATAAGCAGATGCAGAGGAAGTTCTCTTGTGCCTGATTCATATTTCGAGTACTGTTCCTGACGGATACAGAGTATATATGCGATTTCAGCCTGACTGTAAGAATTAGCCAGACGAAGCTCTTTGAGTCTTTTTGTATAATTAAACTGCATTTTAACCTCGGAAATACTTTATGTGCGTTTGAACATAAGGAAATATGTTTCAAATCACGAGATAACTATACCACAGCGATTCTGAAAAAGATGTAGTATAATGTATGAAAAAACTGAGAGTGAAACAAATTTAGCAACAAATTACTGCAAATGAAAACAAAAGCTAATAATAATCAACCGAACATAACTAAATACTTTGAAATAAATTAAATTATTTGTGATGAGAAAAAAAGTGACGAATAGTATATGAATATAGTATAATATTGATTATAAGCGAAGAATCTCGGTCTATACACAGTGTAATAATTACAGCTTGTATAATCGGTATTTCTAAAAACCCTCCCCTAAATTACACAAAATATTCATTTTGTGTAATTTTCTGTATAGGAAAATACGCCCCTATTTTTTGTGATATAATTAAGTCAAATATTATTTTGACCCATTATTGCCGATGTTATTTTATATGTTTGTTTAGGAGTTGAGTTTATGTCTGCCGATTTTCGCAAGGAAGCTTTTCCGATACTGAAGGATTATCTGTTCTATTTACAAACGATTAAAGAAAAATCTCCGAAAACCGTGGACGAGTATTTTATTGACCTTAGAACTTTTTTCCGATTTATAAAATTCAAACGAGGCTTCGTACCAAAGGATACTCCAATGTCAGAAATAAGAATTGATGATGTGGATGTGGAACTTCTCAGGTCTATTTCCCTATTCGACGCTTATGAATTTATGGATTATGTCAAAACCGAGCGCTTAAATAACAGTTCTACCCGTTTGCGAAAAACATCTGCTCTTAAAGGCTTTTTCAACTATATTTGTGTTAAGAAACACATTATAGAAACCGACCCGTTTACTGAGCTTGAGTCTCCCAAGCAAAAGAAAAGCCTGCCAAAATATCTGACTTTAGAGCAAAGTATAAAACTCTTAGAGGCTGTTGACGGCAGTCATAAAGAGCGTGATTACTGCATAATTACTTTGTTTCTGAACTGCGGTTTGCGTCTTTCCGAGCTTGTAGGACTTAATGTTACCGATATCAGACCGGACAACACCGCGCGTGTTACCGGTAAAGGCAATAAAGAAAGGATTATTTACTTAAACGACGCGTGTGTTTCTGCAATAAACGAATATCTAAAAAAACGCCCAAGTGACGGACTGCACGATAGAAACGCTTTGTTTATCAGCAATCAGCTTAACCGTATGAGTTCTGTAACGGTGCAAAAGATGGTTTATAAGTATCTTAAAAAAATTGGCCTTGATGCTCAGGGCTATTCATGTCATAAGCTTCGTCACACTGCTGCTACACTTATGTATCAGCACGGCAATGTGGATATAAGAGTTCTCAAGGAGATTTTAGGTCACGAAAATTTGGGCACAACAGAGATTTATACTCATCTTAATTCACAGCAAATGGAAGATGCTGCCAACTCCAATCCCCTGTCAAAGGTCAAAGCCAAGGATAAATGATAATTCACCGTAAATTCCGGAAAATCC
>JAUNJO010000006.1:3001-24440 GCA_030533225.1 Eubacteriales bacterium | reverse complement strand
AGGAATAACTATTGATTATTGTGGGTGAATTTATTATAATTTGTATGTATATGTTCGGATATACAGCTTATGCATATATTTAATCAAATAAACATGAAAAAGGAGTAACGAAAATGAAAATTACTGTATGTATCGGTTCATCATGTCATATTAAGGGCTCAAGGTTTGTTGTAGAAGCAATCCAAAAATTAATTGACGAGAACAACCTCGGCAGTAAAGTTGAGCTCGCCGGAACTTTCTGCATGGGCAGATGCCAAGAGGGCGTATGCGTAACTGTAGATGACACATTTTTCTCTGTTACCCCTGAAAATGTCAACGAGTTCTTTGAGAAAAATGTAATTGATAAGGTGTAAAGATAATGATAATACAAATTTGCGTAGGCTCTTCGTGCCATATCAAAGGCTCCGAAGAGATTGTTCGACTTTTTGAAGAATCACTTCAAAAATATAAATTGGAAAGTGATATAACTTTAGTTGGCAGTTTTTGCACCGGTCAATGCAACCGTCTGGGGGTTACCGTAGTAATAGACGATGTTATCCATACCGGTGTTACTCCTGAAAGTTTTGATGCTTTCTTCAGTGAAAATGTTTTGAATATCTTAGGAAAGGAAGTATAAACATAGATGGACTGTCTTACCCTAAAGAAATCCAACTGTAAAAATTGCTATAAATGTATAAGAAATTGTCCTGTTAAATCCATTAGATTTTCCGGGAATCAGGCATATATTATCGGTAATGAGTGCATTCTGTGCGGTCAATGCTTTGTTGTTTGTCCACAGGACGCAAAACAAATAGTTGATGAAACCGAAAAGGTAAAAGTATTAATCCAAGGTGAGAATAGGGTAATTGCCAGCTTAGCCCCCTCCTTTGCAGCAAACTACAAAAATGTAGGTATTGCTTCAATGAGAGAGGCTCTGAAAAAGCTTGGTTTTTTTGATGTTGAAGAAACCGCCATCGGTGCAACAATCGTCAAAAAGCAATACGATGATATGGTGAGAGCAGAAGAACAGGATGTTATCATCAGTTCCTGCTGTCATTCAGTCAATCTCCTTATTCAGAAAAAGTATCCCGAATTACTCCCCTATCTCGCAGACATAATGTCGCCCATGCAGGCTCACTGTACCGATATCAAAAAGAGATATCCGGATGCCAAAACCGTCTTTATCGGGCCATGTGTTGCCAAAAAGGATGAGGCGGAGTATTACGAGGGCATTGTTGATGCGGTGCTGACTTTTGACGAGCTGACCGCTTGGCTTAAGAGCGAAAACATAGAATTAAAAGAAGAGTGTGATTACCTCAAAAACAGCAAAGCCCGCCTATTCCCCACTACCGGCGGAATACTTAAAACCATGGAGATGGATAACCCAAATTATACATACATGGCTATTGACGGTGTGGATAACTGCATTTCGGCTTTAGAGGACATTAAAAGCGGAAAAGTTCAAAAATGCTTTATCGAAATGTCAGCATGTGTGGGAAGCTGTATCGGCGGTCCTGTTATGGAAAAGCATCACCACTCCCCTGTTCAGGATTATATGTCGGTAACAAAATTTGCAGGAAGTGATGACTTCCCCGTCGATATGCCCGAAAGACGTTCTCTTCACAAAGTATTTTCCGCGATTGAAAAGAAATTGCAAACCCCCACCGATGCGGAAATCCAGGAAATTTTACATCAGATGGGCAAAACAAAGCCCTCTGACGAGCTCAACTGCGGTTCCTGCGGATATAACACCTGCAGAGATAAAGCCATAGCTATTTATCAGGGAAAGGCTGAGGTATCAATGTGTCTCCCCTTCCTCAAGGATAAAGCCGAAAATTTCTCCGATACCATAACCCGAAATACTCCTAACGGATTAATCGTGCTCAATGAAAAACTTGAGGTTCAGCAGATTAACTTGGCGGCTCAGCGTATTATGAACATAAGATATGCAACCGATGTTTTGGGAGATCAGGTTGTGAGAATACTTGATCCCTCCGATTTCCTTAAGGTACTTAACACCGGACGCGAAATCAGAGATAAGCGCGTTTATCTCGCCGAATATCAGCGTTATGTTGAGGAAACTATTGTCTATGACAAGGAATACAGAGTGCTTCTCTGTATTATGAGAGATGTAACCGATGAGGAAGTTCAGCGGGAAAAGAAAGAAGATATAAGCAGACAGACAATTGAGATTGCAGATAAGGTTGTAGATAAACAGATGAGAATTGTTCAGGAAATCGCCTCTCTGCTTGGCGAAACCGCCGCCGAGACTAAAATTGCATTAACAAAGTTAAAGGAGTCAATCAGCGATGAATAATCTGTGTGCTGATATAGGCTATAGAAGTATCAATCATGAGGGCGAACAGCTCTGCGGCGACCATGTCGATATCGTTGAACAAGACGAAAACTCCAGCGTAATTGTGCTTGCTGACGGTTTGGGAAGCGGAGTTAAAGCGAGTATTCTTTCAACCCTGACATCCAAGATTATTTCAACCATGATGGCAAACGGTTTGCCTCTCGAGGATTGCGTCAACACAATAGTCGCTACATTACCCATTTGCTCTGTGCGCGGAGTAGCTTATTCTACTTTCACTATAATTCATATAAAGAATAATACCACCGCAGAAATTATCCAATACGATAATCCAAAGGTTATTTTTATCCGTGACGGTGAACTCTTTGATTATCCCCGTGAAGAAATTTACATGGGAAATAAAAAGATATTCAAATCACTGATAAAACTTCAGGAGGACGATATTTTCATAGCAATGAGTGACGGATGTCCCCATGCAGGAATTGGGCTTGCCTACAATTTCGGTTGGAAATGGGAAGATATTGCGGAATTTATGCAAACTGTCGCCGCTGCCGGCTACACAGCTAAGACCTTATCTACAATTCTGGTTGACCAATGCAACAAGGAGTACGGCTACAAACCCGGTGATGATGCTACTGCTTGCGTTGTTAAAATCCGCAAGCGTGAGCCTATGAATATTCTTTTCGGTCCCCCTCGTAACCGTGATGATTGCAACCGCATGATGTCACTTTTCTTCTCGAAAGAAGGCAAACATATTGTATGCGGAGGTACAACCTCATCTATAGTTTCCAACTATTTAGGTAAACCGGTCAAGGCAAGTCTTAATTTCAGCTCTAACGGACTTCCCCCTATCGCTGAAATCGAAGGCGTTGACCTTGTTACCGAAGGTGTAATAACCATAAATAAAGTTATTGAGTACGCTAAGGACGTTTTAGACGAGAATAAACTCTACGATGAGTGGAGCGTCGGTCGTGACGGAGCCTCAATGATTTGCAGGCTTCTCTTTGAAGAAGCTACAGATATAAATTTCTATGTTGGCAGAGCAGTTAATCCTGCTCACCAAAATCCCGATCTTCCCATCAACTTTAACATAAAGATGAACCTCGTTGAGGAGCTTTCCGCTTGTCTTAAAGATATGGGAAAAAGAATCAAAGTAAGTTATTTCTAACGGAGGAATTATGCGAAAATTTGATACAAAAGTTCAGCATCTAAAATACAAAGTGCTCAGAGAAGTTGCAAGACTTGCGTGGAACGATGAGCTATATGATAATCTTTTCGATATACCTAAAACTATTGTTCCGGGTAAAACACCGACCATGCGCTGCTGTGTTTACAAAGAAAGAGCCATTCTCAGCGAGCGTGTGAAAATTGCAATGGGCGGAGATAAGTCAAACCCCAATGTTATTGAAGTAATTGAAATTGCTTGCGACGAATGTCCCATGGGCGGATACGATGTTACCAACTCCTGCAGAGGCTGTCTTGCACACCGCTGTGAGGATGTTTGCAAGCGCGGTGCCATTACATTTGACCACAACCATGTGGCTCACATTGATAAATCAAAATGTGTTGATTGCGGAGCTTGTGCAAAGGTTTGCCCCTACAGCGCAATCGTAAACAGAAAACGTCCCTGTGAGAAAGCCTGCAAAATCAAGGCTATTAATATGAACGAGAATAAAGCCGCTGCGATTAACAATAACAAGTGTATTCAGTGCGGTGCCTGTGTTTATCAGTGTCCCTTCGGTGCTATTACGGATAAGTCTTTCATTCTTGATGCTATAGAGTTACTCAAAAACAGCGATAATAATAAGAACTACAAAGTTTACGCTGTGGTTGCCCCCTCGATTTCCAGCCAGTTTACATACGCTAAACTCGGTCAGGTTATTTCAGGTCTAAAGGAGCTTGGCTTCTATACTGTTGTTGAGGCGGCACTCGGTGCTGATATTGTAGCAGATGCAGAATCACGCGAACTGGTTGAAAAGGGATTCCTTACAAGCTCATGCTGTCCTGCATTTGTTGACTACATCGAAAAAGCATTCCCGGATTTACTCCCCTATGTTTCACATAATCTCTCCCCCATGGCCGCTATTGCAAAGTACTTAAAAGATAAGGACGCAAACGCTAAGGTTGTATTTATCGGTCCTTGTACCGCCAAAAAGGCCGAGGTACAGAAAGAAAGAGTAAAGCGTTATGTTGATGTTGCCATGACTTTCGAGGAGCTCCAGGCTTTGTTTGACAGCAAAGATATGGATATCACTTCCTTGCCGGAGGGTTATCTTGACAACGCATCCTATTTTGGCAGAATTTTTGCAAGGTGCGGAGGTCTTTCCGACGCTGTGGCAGAAGGCATTAAGGAACACGGCGATGATGATTTTGAGCTAAAAGCTATTTCCTGCGACGGCATTGAGGAATGTAAAAAAGCGCTTCTCAGAAAAAGCAAAAACATTATCGATGCCAACTTCATTGAGGGTATGGCTTGTATTGGCGGATGTATCGGCGGTGCAGGTTGCCTTACTCACGGCGAGAAAAACAAGGCTGAGGTTGACAAGTACGGCAAAGAAGCCTATGAGAAAACAATAAAGGACGCCATTTCCGTACTTAAATAATTTTTTGTAAGAACAATATACAATAGAGAAAAGCCGGTTTAGATTTAACAGTCTAAACCGGCTTTTGTATTTAGTAAGAAAAAGTTAAAATAGCACGGGAGAGTTCCTCAAAGGACAATACACTTCTCCCTAAAAATAGGATTATCCGCCCAAATATGCTTTCTTTACATCGTCACTTGCAGCAAGCTCGGCTCCTGTACCCGAAAGCACTATACTTCCGGTTTCAAGAACATAGGCACGGTCTGAAATTGCCAATGATTTTCCGGCGTTCTGTTCAACAAGCAATATTGTTGTGCCGTCGCGGTTAATATCTTTGATAATTTCAAAAACCTGGTCAACAAGCAAAGGCGACAAGCCCATGGAGGGCTCGTCAAGCATAAGAAGTTTCGGACGGGACATAAGCGCGCGTCCCATAGCAAGCATCTGCTGTTCACCGCCTGAAAGTGTGCCTGCTATTTGGTTTTTCCGTTCGGCAAGACGGGGAAATCTTGTGTAAATTTTCTCAATATCCTCTTTGAATGCCGAGTCCTTTTTCTTAGTATATGCGCCCATAACAAGGTTTTCGTAAACGGTCAGTTCCTGAAAAACCCGTCTGCCTTCAGGTACCTGTGACATACCGAGACGGACAATCTTATGACAGGGAGTTTTTGTAATGTCGTGACCGTCATAAGTAACACTTCCTCCTCTTGATGGGATAAGACCGATTACACTTTGCATAGTAGTGGTTTTACCCGCACCGTTTGCTCCGATAAGAGTTACGATTTCACCTTCGTTTACTTCAAAGCTTATGCCCTTAAGAGCCTGGATAACTCCGTAATATACCGATAAATCTTTTACTTCTAAAAGTGCCATAGTGGGTTATCCTCCTATATAAGCTTTTATTACTTCCGGGTCGTTAAGTGCAACTTCAGGTGTACCTTGGGACAGCACCGTACCGAAATTAAGTACGGTGATTTCATCGCAAACACCCGATACAAACTTCATATCGTGTTCTATTAGCAAAATTGTAATTCCGTACTCATCACGAATATGCCTGACAATTTTCATAAGGTCATCTGTCTCATGAGGATTCATACCAGCCGCAGGCTCATCAAGACACAAAAGCTTTGGATTGGTCGCAAGAGCACGGGCAATTTCAAGCTTTCTCTGTTTACCGTAGGGCAGGTTACACGAAAGATTATTTCTTTCCTCCTCAAGACCGACAATGCGTAAAATCTCTTTAGCGCGTGCGCGCATAGCTTTTTCGGTTTTGAAGTACGAAGGCAGACGGAATATACTTGCGAAAACACCGCATTTGTACTCCGGCTGATTATGCAGACCGACCAATACATTTCGTATTACAGACATATTATTGAAAAGTCTGATGTTTTGAAATGTTCTTGCAATGCCTTTGTGGTTAATGGTTTCTTGGCTTTTTCCCGTAAGTTCTTCGCCGTCGAGCCAGAACTTTCCGGTTGTGGGCTTATATACACCGGTAATCATATTGAAAACCGTGGTTTTTCCGGCACCGTTTGGGCCTACAAGTCCATAAAGCTGACCTTTCTTTATTTCAAGATTAAGGTTTTGAACCGCTTTAAGTCCGCCGAAGGAAATGCCCAGATTTTCAGTCTTTAACACTATATCAGACATTATTATCCTCCTTTTCGGGCTTATCAGGCGTGTACTGTGAGGAAACACGCATATCTACCGACAGCAATTCATCCATTTCGATTTTTGTGGGCACTCTGTCCCACTTAGCCTCGTCATCGTTTATTTTTGACGGATTATTCTTTTTGATTCTTTTGAATTTGTCAAACAAAACTTTGATGTTGTATTTATCTCTGAAACCTTTAAGTGACGGTGCATTGTTATAAATTACAAGCAATATCAGTATTACCGCATAGAATAAATCCTGCAAAACAGCAAGATTGCCGGTCAGAATAGTTTGCAATTTTACATCGAGGAATGTAATAAGCGATGCTGCAATAATTGAGCCGTTGATACTGCCCATACCCCCGAGAACAACCATTACAAGTATTTCTATTGAGTAAGTATAGCTGAACTTTGCACTTTGTACCGTGAAGTTTGAATAGCTGTAAAGCACTCCGGCTATACCTGCAAAGAAGGAAGAAACGGTGAACACAAGCAGCTTATATTTTGTGACATTTATACCTGTTGCCTTTGCCGCAATTTCATTGTCTCTTATTGAGGTTATGGCTCTTCCGTGTTTGGAGCGAATCATATTCTGCGTGACAGCAAGGCACGCAAGCACCAGTACGAGAGCAATAATAAATAGCGCGTTTTTGTCAAAACGGGGTGTATTAAGACCAAGCGAGCCGCCAAAGGATTCATCACTTGAATTCATGAATACAGAGCGAACAATCTCACCGAAAGCGAGGGTTACTATTGCCAAATAGTCTCCCCGAAGGCGAAGCGCCGGCAAACCGATAATCACACCAAACAGCGCCGCAACAAGTCCGCCGACAAGAAGTGAAACAATAAGTGTCGGATACTCTCCTAAAATAGGTTCAAGTATAACAGCGGTTTTACCGCCGAGATAAGCGCCAACGCACATAAAACCGGCATGACCCAGGGACAGTTCACCCAAGAAACCAACAACCATACTGAGTGATACCGCAAGAATTATTGCGATTGCAATTTTTTCAAGCAAATATATATCCGAATTCTTAAGTACGCCCGAAAAAGAGAGCAAAGAAACAACTACTGTAAAAACTGCAATAACAATGTAGTTTATATAATGCTTCCATTTTATATTTTTCAAATTTGCCATTATACCTTCTCCCTCTTCTTCTTACCCAGAATTCCGGTGGGACGCACCAACAGAATGATAATAAGTATTAAGAATTCAATAGCATCGGTGTACGGTGCGATTGCGGGAATTGTCAGCGAAATAGCTTCAACAACACCGATAAGCAAACCGCCGACCATTGCGCCCGGTATAGAGCCAATACCACCGATAACTGCCGCAGTAAACGCCTTGATTCCGGGCATAGCGCCGAGAGTGTTGGTAAGGCTCGGAGATTTCATCAGCATAAACAAACCGGCAAACGCCGCAAGACCGGAACCGATTGCAAAGGTAATCATGATTATTCTGTTTACATTTATGCCCATGAGCTGAGCCGCACCCTTGTCTTCGGAAACCGCTATCATAGCCCGTCCGGTTTTGGTGTACTTAACGAACAGACTCAATACTACCATTATTACAACCGAACAGCCAAGAGTCACCAAAGTATAAACAGGCACAGTAAGCCCTGCAAATTCCAAATTGCCGAGATCGGCAATATTCACCATCTTTGGCGCTGAGCCGAATATAATCTGAGCTATGGACTGCAAGAGGTAACTCACACCGATTGCGGTTATCAGCACCGCCAAGGGGGAAGCGCCGCGCAAAGGTTTGTAGGCAATTTTTTCGATAGTTATACCAAGAGCTACGCAGAAAATAACGGCAGCAATCACGCCCAATACAGGGTTGCCGGACAGTGACATGGTAATAAAAATCGTATATCCGCCGACCATTATTATATCTCCGTGGGCAAAGTTTAGCATTTTTGCAATACCGTATACCATTGTGTATCCAAGGGCTATCATAGCGTATGTACTGCCCATGCTGAGACCGTTAATTAAAGTTTCAATAAATTTCATAACAAAATTCCTATTGTTTACTATGGCAATTTGCCGCCGCAGTAAAAACTGCGCCGGCAAACATATCATTTCAATTATTATAAATAGCAGAAATTACTGGGCAGAATTTGCGGTCTTAAGAGTGTACTTAACTGCCTCTTTAGAAACATAACCGTTGTCTTCCCATGTAATATCGGTACCGGTTACACCGCTGAATGAGAAATCACCGGTGAACTGTGCCTTAAGTATTTCGCAGAGATCGGAAGCAGAAATAGTTACATCAATTTCCTCACCTGCATCTATTGCAGCCTTCATAGCGTTGTAAATTGCGTATACGCAGTCATAAGCTGAAGCACCGAACTGGTTGAGGGTATCGGCATCATACTTCTCTGTGTACTTTGCAATGAAATCGGCAGCTGCGCCTTCGGTAGCATTTGAGTCAAAGTGAGAAAGCATAGATACTTCCTGAGGAATTACGCTGAAATCCTCAAACTGACCTGCAAGACCGTCGAAACCGTCACAGCCGTAATAAACAGCATCTTTAGCGATGGTATCCTTAGCCTGTGTCATAAAGATTGAAGCAGGTGTGTAGTAGATGGGCATAAAGATAAATTCGCAATCCTTAAGGGTTGTAATCTGTGCAGAGAAGTCAGTAGCGTTTGCATCGGTAAATACTGCTTCAACTGTCTCTATTGAAGAGTCAAGGTTTTCTTTGAACTGCTTGTAAATACCGTTTGAGTAAGCATCGTCTGATTTGTAGAATAAGCCGATTTTCTTGAGTCCGATGGAGTTTACATAGTCAGCGGCAACTTTACCCTGGTTACCGTCTGCAAAGCACATCTGGAAACCGTTGTCGTTTGCGGGAATGTCATCACCGGAAGCAGAAGGTGTGATGAAGAACACATTGTCTTCGGTAGAAAGATTGGTGAACTCAAGACCGGGAGCAGTTGTTACAGTACCGAGAGATACCTGCATACCGCCTTCAAGCATTGAAGCATAGTTTGCAGCAACCTTGGTAGCGTCATGAGTGTCATCTGTTGCGAGTAACTTAAACTTAACACCGTTTAAGCCGCCTGCCGCATTGATTTCATCAACAGCCATCTGTGCAGAGTTCTGAACTGCAACTCCGTACACGGCAGCGGGGCCTGTGAGAGGACCTGAGAAGCCGATAACAAACTCTGTGTTATTGGATGTGTAGCTGTTTGCACCGCAAGCCGCAAGGCTGAATACCATTGTGAGAGCCATTACGACAGCAAATGCCTTTTTGAAGATTGATTTCATAATAAAATCCCCTTTTTTTCAAAAATTTAATATTATAAAATATTATTTCAATATTTTAGCACAATGAAGTAATTTTGTAAATACAAGAATAAAAATTTCTTTCAAGATCAGATATCGTTTCTGATAATATCTTCGTAACTCTCACGCCTTACAATGAGTCTGTGTGTGCCGTCTTTGACCATAACAACCGCAGGTCGGGGAATTCTGTTGTAATTGGAAGCCATAGAATAATTATAAGCGCCTGTAGATAAAACAGCGAGTATATCCCCTATCTCGGTTTTGGGAAGCTTCACATTCTCCTGGATGAGATCACCGCTTTCACAGCACTTACCTGCAACGGTAACAGTGATATCCTCATTCTTGTCGGCACGGGATGCGTTTATCACGGTGTAATCAGACTTATAAAGAGCGTAGCGAATGTTGTCGGTCATACCGCCGTCAACGGAAAGGTATGTTCTCACATTGGGTATTGTCTTGATACCGCCCACAGTATAGAGTGTAACGCCTGCTTCACCGACAATTGAGCGTCCCGGCTCTACGGATACAAAAGGAACTTCCATACCCAGTTCTTTGCAGGTTTCTTTCACGGTTTCACTGACTGCTTCTATGTACTGTTCAAACGGCTTTGGTGTATCTGAATCCACATACTTGATGCCAAATCCGCCGCCGAGGTTCAGCTCCTCAATACTAATATTAAGCTCCTCAGAGAGCTTTTTAACGAAATTGAGCATGATTACGGCAGCATCCTTGAAGGGCTGTACATCGAAAATCTGAGAACCGATGTGGCAATGCACACCGGAGAGTGAGAGATTTGAGTACCTTAGGCTGTCATTTGCAGCCTGAAGTGCCTCACCGTTTTCAATAGCGAAACCGAACTTTGAATCAATCTGACCGGTCTTTATGTAATCGTGAGTATGCGCTTCGACACCGGGTTTGATTCTGATGGAAACGGAAACCTTTTTATTGAGTTCTCCTGCAATAGTGTCAATGAGTCTAAACTCGTTAAGGTTGTCCACAATAATCTTGCCTACACCGTATTCAATAGCTGCTTTGAGCTCATTGTAAGTTTTATTATTTCCGTGGAAATTGATGATTTCTGCAGGAAATCCTGCTTTCATGGCTGTGTAAAGTTCTCCGCCTGAAACAACATCAAGTCCTAAACCCTCTGATTTCGCAATTCTGCACATTTCCAGCGTACAAAATGCTTTGCTTGCAAAGTAAGCTCTGCCGTTACCGCCATAGTATTTATCAAAAGCTTCTTTATAAGCTCGCATGTTGTTGCGAATCACTGTTTCATTCATCACATATAAGGGTGTGCCGTAAGCTTCGGCCAATTCTTTTGCCGAACACCCTCCGATAATAAGCTGTCCTTCGTTATTAATCTCCTGACCGGGATTAAGCATTTTATACACCTTCTTTAATAAATTTATCAATGGCGTTTTTAATATCCTCTGTTCCGTCACCTTTAAGCGCGGAGAACGGATAGCATTTTACACCATAATCTGCCAAAAAATTCTCGTAGAATTCTCTCTGATTTTTTAGTTCTGTTTTATTGAGCTTGTCCTTCTTTGTGAGCACTACAATAAAGGGAAATCCCATTGCGCTGAGATAATCAATCATTTGCACATCATCGTCTGTCGGTTTATGACGAATATCACAAATCTGTACAATCAGTGCAAAGTTTCTCTCCTGTGCAAAGTAACCCTCTACAAGCTCAGCCCAACGCTGTTTTTCCGCGTCGGAGACTTTGGCATAGCCGTATCCAGGCAAATCCACGAGCATAAATTCTTTGAGAGAAAAAAAGTTTATGGTTGCGGTCTTTCCGGGAGTAGCACTGACTCTTGCCAGCCCTTTACGGTTGGTAATCTTATTGATTAGAGAGGATTTTCCCACATTTGACCTGCCTGAAAAGACAACCTCAGGCAGATTAGACTCAGGAAGCTGTGAAGACAGTCCACAGGACATTACAAATTTTACGCTGTTTGTATCCATATTATCAGCTCCCAAGTTTATATTCTGCTTGATTTTTCAGTAGTAGTTGACTTTCGCTTACTGTGTAAGCTTACAGAGTAATCAGGGCTTTTAAGCAGAGCAATCTCAAGTACAGAATCTATAGTATCTGTAGGTAAAAACTCCACAGATGCTCTAACTACCGGGTCTATCTCCTCAATATCTGCTACATTCTTCGAGGGGATTATCACGGTTTTGATACCCGATTTATATGCGGCTATTGCTTTCTCGCGCAAGCCTCCTATGGGGAGTACTCTGCCTCTTAAGGTGATTTCACCAGTCATTGCAATGTCACAGCGCACAGGCTTTCCTGTAAGCGCTGAGCATATAGCAGTAGCCATTGTAATACCTGCAGATGGCCCGTCCTTAGGCACCGCACCCTCGGGTGCGTGAATATGTATATCTTTTAACTTATAAAAGTCCTCATCTATGCCGTATTTATCATAATTTGAGCGAATACAGGTTATCGCGGCTTTAGCAGATTCCTGCATTACATCACCGAGAGAGCCTGTAAGCTCGACTTTTCCGCTGCCCGGCATTATAGCAACCTCGATGGGAAGAATCTCTCCGCCCACGGATGTCCAAGCAAGACCGTTAGCAACTCCGACTTGATTATCCTGTGAGAAATAGTCCTCCGAGTATTTAGGAATACCGAGATATTCCCTAAGGTCTGAGGCGCTGATTTTTACGGCAACATCATCATTTACAACCGAAACTGCCGCCTTACGCATAAGTTTTGCTATTGTGCGTTCAAGTGAGCGTACACCTGCTTCACGGGTGTATCTGTCAATCAGCATATAAATAGCGCTATCGGTAATTTTGAACTGTTTAGCTGTCAAGCCGTTGTTTTTAAGTTGTTTTTTAACAAGATGACGCTTTGCAATATTAAATTTTTCTTCTCTTGTGTAGCTTGATAATTCAATAACATCCATTCTGTCGCGAAGAGGTGCCGGAATAGCACCAAGGTCATTCGCGGTGGTAATGAACATTACATCGGAAAGGTCAAAGGGAATATCTAAATAATGGTCTGCAAAAGCGTTATTCTGCTCAGGGTCAAGAACTTCCAATAGTGCTGAAGTGGGGTCACCTTTGTAGTCGTTTGAGAGCTTGTCAATCTCATCAAGAACCATAAGAGGATTCATGGTACCGGCCTTTTTCATGCCGGTGATAATTCTGCCGGGCATAGAGCCGATATATGTGCGTCTGTGGCCTCTTATCTCTGCCTCGTCCTTAACGCCGCCCAAAGATATCCTGACAGATTTTCTGTTGATATCCTCAGCGATTGAAGTGGCAATGGAAGTTTTGCCGACACCCGGAGGACCAACAAGGCAAATGATGTTGCCTTTTGAATTGGGATTGAGTTTTCTGACAGCCAAAGACTCAATAATCCTATCCTTCACCTTGTCGAGTCCGAAGTGCTTTTTATCTAAAGCGGCACGGACTTTTGTAAGGTCAATATTTTCCTTTGAATATTTGTTCCAAGGCAGCTCTAAACAGGTATCAAGATATGTCCTGATTACAGAAGCTTCCTGACTGCCGTAAGGCATTCTTTCAAGTTTATCACACTCTTTGAGGAGTGTATCCGTGATTTCACGGGAAAGTTTTAGCTCGGAAATTTTATCCCTCAGGTTATCAGCTTCAGCTTCGGGAGTATCATCTTCACCGAGTTCATCTCTGATAGCTCGTATTTCCTCACGCAAATAGATTTCCTTTTGCGCATTATCAAGGCTTGCTTTGGTCTTTTCGCTGATTTTTCGCTCAATTTCAAGGATAACAAGCTCATTTTTCAGCATGTCAATAAGGGTTTCAGCGCGTTTTTTAACAGAGGTAATCTCAAGTACAACCTGCTTACTCCTGAAATCAAGCAGAAGGTTTCCTGCAAGATAATCAGACAGTTCAGCACAGTTTGTTTCCAGTCCCACCTTAAACATTATATCAGAAGGGACTTTTGGGTTGAGCTCAACATACTCTTCAAAAACAGATTTCATTGAGCGAACAAGTGCTTCATCGGTGTTGCCGCTTGCTACCTTGCTCTCCTTTACAGCCGAAACATCGGCTGCTAAATAACTCTTATTGTCAACAACAAACTGAAGGCTTGCTCTGTACAAGCCTTCGATTACTGCTCTTATACTGTTGTCGGGTTGTTTAATGACCTGAATAACTCTTGCCACAACGCCGATTTGATACAAATCGTTTACTTCAGGGTCGCTTTCAGCAGGGTCAAACTGTGCAGAACAAAAGATGAGTCTATCGTTGTTCATAGCATGATTGATAGCGTTGATAGATTTTTTTCTGCCTACATCAAGATGTAAAAGCATTTTCGGAAAAACTACCAATCCCCTGAGGGGTATCACAGGAATATTCAGAATCATTGATTCTTTTTGGTCCATAGTAACCTCGATACTGTATTAGATTAGGAGGCATCAGCCTCAATTAAGTTATTACTGCGATAAATCACAGGTAAGGCATCACCGTTTATGACATCCTTGGTAATTACAACCTTTGTGATTGTATCGTCTTTCGGAACTTCAAACATAATATTTGTCAGCGTCTGCTCTAAAATAGAACGAAGACCGCGAGCACCTGTCTGCTGTGAAAGAGCCTTCCTGGCAATAGCCTTGAGGGCATCATCGTCAAGCTCTAAAATTACATTGTCATAAGCAAACAGTTTTTTATATTGCTTAATAAGAGAATTTTTGGGCTCGGTCAAAATTCTGACAAGTGCATTTTCATCAAGTCCTGAAAGTGCAGTAATTACCGGAAGTCGGCCTACAAGTTCGGGAATAAGACCGAATTTAACCAAATCGTGAGATACGACCTTTTCCATCCAATAGGTTTCATTGAGAGTTTTCTTGTCTACAACATTGGCTTCGAATCCGAGTGTTGAAGAGCCTATTCTTTTCTCAATTACTTTTTCGATTCCGTCAAAGGCACCGCCGCAGATAAACAGGATATTCTTTGTGTCAATAGCAATAAACTCCTGCTGTGGGTGTTTTCTTCCACCCTGAGGCGGAACATTGGCAACAGTGCCCTCAATCATTTTAAGGAGTGCCTGTTGAACACCCTCACCGCTTACATCACGGGTAATTGAGGGATTTTCTGACTTTCTGGAAATTTTATCAATTTCATCAATATAAATGATGCCTGTCTGTGCCTTTTCAATGTCATAATCCGCAGCCTGAATGAGCTTGAGAAGGATATTTTCAACATCCTCACCCACATAACCTGCCTCGGTAAGAGTTGTTGCATCAGCAATGGCAAAAGGCACATCAAGAGCTTTTGCCAAAGTCTGTGCAAGTAAGGTCTTACCTACACCGGTGGGACCTAAAAGCAGTACATTGCTCTTTGAAAATTCAACATCGTTATCTTCATTGAAAACTCGTTTATAGTGGTTATAAACAGCAACAGCGAGAGTTACCTTTGCACTGTCCTGACCGATAACATACTCATCAAGGATTGCCTTGATTTCGTGGGGCTTAAGGAGTTTTGAAGCATCTATAGGCTCGTTTATCGGAGCCGGCTCTAAAAGCTCGCCGTCGTTCAAAATCGACATACAAAGCTCAACACAGCCGTCGCAAATATAAACGCCGTTTCCGGCGATAAGCTTGCCTACTGCTCCCTGAGGCTTGCCGCAAAAAGAGCAGTAGACTTCGCCGTTTTCTTTTGTATTTGACATTATGTCACCTTTATCTTCTCTCGATAACCTTGTCGATAAGACCGTATTCAAGTGCCTGCTGTGCAGTCATGAAATTGTCTCTCTCGGTATCTCTTTTGATAATATCAATGGGCTGACCGGTATTCTTCGCCAAAATCTCATTGAGTTTTTGTTTTGTATGAAGAATATGGTTAGCGTGAATCTCAATATCTGTGGCCTGACCCTGAGCACCGCCGCTGGGCTGATGAATCATTATGTCGCTGTTGGGCAGAGAATATCTCTTTCCGGGAGTACCTGCAGCTAAGAGGAATGCACCCATCGAAGCTGCCATACCCATGCAGATAGTTGAAACATCACACTTAATGTACTGCATAGTATCGTAAATTGCCATACCGTCTGTAACCGAGCCGCCGGGGCTGTTGATGTAAAGACTGATATCTTTGGAGGGGTCTTGACCCTCAAGGTACAGAAGCTGTGCAACTACAACACCTGCAGATGCAGAATTTACTTCCTCATTGAGAATAATAATTCTATCATTGAGCAAACGGGAGAAAATATCATAGGAACGCTCTCCGCGATTAGTCTGCTCTACAACATAAGGTACGAAACTCATGTGAATCATCCTTTCAAAAATAACTTTGACAAAAACGAGGATTAATATTCAGATTATTTTTATGCAGTAGCCTTTTTAACGATTTCCATAGCGCGCTGAACTGCAATGTCATCTCTCTGATCTTCAGCGTCTACGAGCATCTTAACTCTGTCAAGCTCAACACCGTACATCTCTGCAAGACGGGCAAACTCAGCCTCTACTTCTTCGTCGGTAACGGAGATGTTTTCAGCCTTAGCAACAGCCTTAAGTGCGAGGCGGAGCTTAACTCTGTTCTCTGCTTCCTTGCGATACATGTTCTTAAGGCCCTCAACATCCATGCCCATATAGCCCATGTAGGTAGCCATATCCATACCCTGTGAACGAAGTCTTGCATCAAAATCACGAATCATGGAGTTAACTTCGTTGTCATACATAGCCTCGGGGATTTCACCCTCAAGAAGCTCGATGAGTTTGTCGCTGATTTGACGGTCGATATCTGCTTCCTTCTCTTCTTTGAGACGCTTTGTGAGAGTCTCTTTAACTTCTTTCTTGTACTCATCTACAGTTTCCTTGTCGCTGATATCCTTTACAAACTCGTCATCAAGCTCGGGAAGTTCCTTTGTCTTAATCTCATGGAGGTTAATTTTGAACTGTGTTTCCTGACCTTTGAGTTCCTCTGCCTGATAATCCTCAGGGAAAGTAACTGTGATAGTAAACTCCTCGCCTGCCTTGTGGCCGATAATCTGCTCCTCAAATCCGGGAATGAAGCTTCCGCTGCCGAGAGCTAAATTGTAATTTTCTGCCTTACCGCCCTCAAAAGGTACGTCGTTAAGGAAGCCTTCGAAGTCGATAACTGCTGTGTCACCGTCCTGTGCAGCTCTATCCTCAACAGTAATCATGCGGCTGTTTCTGTCACGTACTTTGTCGATTTCTTCTGTAATCATTTTTTCTGTTACACGAACTGCCTTTGTTTTAACTTCAATTTCTTTGTAGCCTTCAACCTTAACCTCAGGCTCAACGATGATAACTGCCTTAAATACGAAGTCACCCTCTGCGGAAACTTCCTCAACAGCCTCAACACCTACAATCTTGAGTCCTGCTTCTTTAGCAGCGGCCTCTAATGCAGCGGGGTAGCAATCCTCGATAGCATCGGGGTAGAAAACATCTTTACCGTAGAGTTTCTCAACCATGTGGCGAGGTGCTTTACCCTTTCTGAAGCCGGGGATAGTAACACTGCCGATATTCTTTTTGTAAGATTTCTGTACGGATTTCTCAAAAGTTTCTGCGTCTACAACGATTTCGAGCTCATACTTGTTTGTTTCCTTGAGAGTAGATGATTTTAATGCCATTTTTAGTTCCTCCATAAATAAATGATTTTTTTGGTATATTCAAGCAACAGGTACGGGGTAAAACTCCGTATAGTCACATGAAATCAATTTGAAATTAATCCCTTCATACTCACCTATAACAGCGTGTTTGTGGGTGCCTGCACCGTGTAAGTGACCGTAGTAGCATCGCTTGATACCCTGAGCTTTCATAGTTTCGATAATCTCCTTACAGATGATAGTATCATACATAGGCGGATAATGAAGAAACACAACAGGCTCAAGACCTGTCTCTTTAGCCTCGTTAATCGAGGTGTTCAGTCTGCCGATTTCACGATTCAGAATACGCATATCCTTTTCGCCGGAGGATTCGTAATTCCATCCGCGTGTGCCGCATATCGCGATTCCGTCACGGGCATAGGCATTGTTGAAAACTATCTCGATACTGTCAAAGCCATTTTGTGTTAGGTATTCGTCCATCTTCTTTTTAGTGCTCCACCAATAATCATGGTTTCCCTTGATTAAAAGTTTTTTTCCGGGCAATGACTGCAAAAAGGAAAAGTCCTCGTAGCATTCATCAAGCTTCATTGCCCAAGAAACATCACCTGCAATGACCACGGTGTCAGCATCACTTACAAGTCTGCGCCAATTATTTTCTAGCCTTGTGACATAATCACTCCAGCCTGAAAATATATCCATGGGTTTGTCGGTGCCTAAAGAAAGATGAAGGTCAGCTATTGCGTAAACTGACATATTAAAGTCCTAAAGCCTTGAGTACATACTGAGGCATTGTGTCGGATTCAATAACTGCCGAGAATCTGTCCTCAAGAGTTCTTGTTTCCTCTAAGGGTGCGGGGATTTCAGTGTTTGTGAGAGCATTAAGGCTGTCAA
This sequence comes from Eubacteriales bacterium, assembly GCA_030533225.1. Lineage (GTDB taxonomy): Bacteria > Bacillota > Clostridia > Oscillospirales > Acutalibacteraceae > Ruminococcoides. The sequence goes on along the minus strand of JAUNJO010000006.1, from coordinate 6,169 downwards.
CAATCTTAAACTCGTCTTCCTCAGTGATTTCCCTGCCCTCGATAGCGGAAAGTACGGCACGGGAGAATTTATAGGGGCTTGCAGTAGAAACAATTACAGCAGGAGTTCTGTCCCCTGTTTCCTTAAGATACTTTTCGTAAACATTTACGGCTACGGCTGTATGAGTATCACAAAGGTAGTTTGAGTCATTATATAGTGCTGAGATTGTTTCAAGTGTCTCTTCCTCAGTACAGTAACCGCCATAAAACATCTCGCTGACAGAAGCCTTTACGCAGTCCTCAACAGTATATTCACCCTGAGTTTTGAGAGCATTCATATACTCGGCCGTTTTCTCGGAATCTCTGCCCGAAAGAAGATAGATAAGTCTTTCAAGGTTACTTGAAACGAGGATGTCCATAGAAGGTGAAACAGTGGTGATGAACTTTCTGTTCTTGTTATATTTACCTGTACTTATAAAATCGGTAAGTACGTTATTGGAGTTTGAAGCACAAATAAGCTTATTTACAGGCATGCCCATCTGATAAGCAAAGTAAGCGGCTAAGATATTGCCGAAGTTACCGGTAGGAACAACGATGTTGATTTTTTCACCAATCTTTATCTTTCCTTCGTTTACCATATCACAGTAAGCTGAGATGTAGTAAACAATCTGAGGAAGCAGTCTGCCCCAGTTAATTGAGTTGGCGCTTGAGAACATCATGTTGCACTTTTCAAGTGCATCAATAACTTCTTTGGAAGTAAAAATTTTCTTAACACCGGTCTGAGCATCGTCAAAGTTTCCTATAATTGCACAAACATCAACATTTCCGCCCTTTGTTGTATTCATCTGATGCTTCTGCATGGGACTTACACCGTCACTTGGATAGAAAACGATGATTTCGGTATTCGGCACATCCTTAAAGCCCTCAAGTGCTGCTTTTCCTGTGTCGCCTGAAGTGGCAACTAAGATAACAGCTTTCTTACCGTCAGCGGTTTTCTTAAGAGAACAAGTAAGCAGATGAGGTAAAATCTGGAGAGCCATGTCCTTGAATGCACAGGTTGGTCCGTGCCAGAGTTCAAGGAGATTAAGCTCATGATCCTCATGTGTAAAGGAAGCAATAGGTGCAGGATTATCTGAACCGAACTTATCAGCAGTGTATGCCTTCTCGACGCAGTCACTGATCTCAGCTTCGGTGAAATCCGTAAGATAATCGGAAAGTACTTTTTTAGCCCTGCTTTTGTAATCCAGCTTCAAAAGCGTTTCGAAGGTGATACCGTCATACTTAGGAAAGCTCTCAGGTACAAAAAGACCGCCTTCAGCGGAAATACCCTGAGCGATAGCCTGAGCTGACGATACAGTCGCAGTATTATTTTGTGTACTTGTATATTGCATAGTTACACTTACCAATCCTTTCCATAGGAATAATATATTATTTTACACTATTTATCGGAAAAAGTCAAAATTTACTAAAGAAATTATGTGCATTATAGTACATGATTTTTTGTACAACTTGCTCATTAAAGCCATGTTTTATGAACAGATTATAAAGATTCTCGATTTTTTCTATTGATTCTAAGCTTTTCGGCATTGCAGCACCGTCAAAATCACTACCTATTGCCAAGGTGTTTTCACCGCCCAGAGAGAGAAAGTGATACGCGTGTTTCAGAATGTCGTCTGCCAAGGCTTCGCAGGCGTTATTATTCAGGAAATCAACATGAAAATTAAGTCCCACAAGTCCGCCGATTTTAGATATATATTCAAACTGTTCAACGGTTAAGTTTCGCCTGTGATTGCAAACACTCCTTGAATTTGAATGGCTTGCCACAAAGGGCTTATTTGCAATTTCAGCGACATCCCAAAAGAGCCTGTCACTTGCGTGAGACACATCAATGATTATTCCCTCACTCTCAAGCGTCTTGACACACAGCTTCCCAAAGGGTTTAAGTCCCACGCCCTGTGTATCTGCTCCGCCACCAATAGAGTTTTCAGCGTTCCAAGTGAGGGTAAGCATCTTTACACCGGCTTCTTTAAGGGTTCTGATATATGTGATATCGTCACCGATCAAGGCACCGTTTTCAACGGTTAAGATAAAACTGTTTTTCCGGGCATTTAGGTCATTTACAGGTACAGACAGCCTTTTCGATTCGTCCCTCAAAACCCCACAGGCACCCTCAAAAAGTGTGCGCATCTCTAATATATTCATATTGTCGGGAATCCAAATTGCAGTACATTCCCGCCATTTAGTAAAAGAACTATTGCCTTTACTAAATGAGACTTCATAATGAGGTTCATCCAAGGTTTTGCCTTCGGTAGCGGCTTTATAGAGCGTGTCACAGTGCAGGTCAAAAAACTGCATAAGCGCCTCCTTGACTATAGGCATTTTCAATATAATTTATCTTGTATGGCTCAAAATCCTCTAAACCCAGAAAAACCTCAGCTACATCAAACCGAGGTTGTTTCTTAATCTTATTGCTTTTGATATACCCAAAAGCGGCGGATATAATCTTTTGCTGTTTTATTCTGTCAACGGCGAAAGAGGGGCGCAAATCAAATTCTCCTGTCCTTGTTTTAACTTCAACAAAGATAATATACTCCTTATTCTCTGCGATAATGTCTATCTCGGAATACTTGTTACGCATGTTCCTTTGAGATATTCTATATCCCATTCTTTTTATATGCTTAACAGCATAGTCTTCGCCTATTTGACCTTTTTCGGATGTAGATAAATTATTCATATCATTTAAGTATGTTCTTGAGAAAACTCATTCTGTGAATCGGAGACGGGCCGAATTCTTTAATCATGTCTGTGTGGAGCTTAGTACCGTAACCCTTGTGCTTTTCAAACTGATACTGGGGATACTCTGCAGAATAGTTCAGCATTAGTCTGTCTCGCGAAACCTTTGCTAAAATCGACGCTGCCGCCACAGACATAGATCGCGCATCGCCTTTGATGATATATTCTGAGGGAATTTCTAAACTTGGCAGTCTGTTGCCGTCAATATATGCAAAATCAGCCGGAACAGACAGTCCCTCCACGGCTCTTTTCATCGCAAGCATAGTGGCGTTGAGGATGTTCATTTCTTCTATTTCTTCGACGCTTGCAAAAGCAATTGAGTAGCTTATTGCCTCGTTCTTTACAACATCAAAAAGCATTTCTCTTTTCTTTTCGCTGAGTTTTTTCGAATCATTTA
>JAUNJO010000006.1:0-2991 GCA_030533225.1 Eubacteriales bacterium | reverse complement strand
GATAATATGGCCTTTGGGAAGAATTACCGCTGCGGCACACACAGGACCTGCCAAAGGGCCTCTGCCTGCTTCATCAACACCGCAAACAGCATTATATCCTTTGGAATATGCAATATTCTCAAACTCTAACCAGTCAAATTCAGTAGTATTTGTGCTCATAACACACCTCAATTACGGTCTTTCAAGAGTAATTCTTCCGAGCTTTGCGCCTCTGAATTCATCTAAGAGCATGCTTGACGCACGCTCGGTGTCCACTTCACCGCCTGAAATCAGCATTCCTCTGCGTTTTCCGATAAGCTGTAAGAGTTCATAGGAATCCATGTCTCCTACTGTTTCTTTATCGAGCTTAAACCTTTCAATAAAATCCCGTGGTTTAATCTCCTTCAGTAAATCGAGAAGTCGTACCGCCAAAAGTTCCGTATCCAGGATTTGATCTTTGACAGAGCCGATGAAAGCAAGCCTCTCGCCTACTATTTGGTCTTCAAACTTAGGCCAAAGTACACCGGGAGTATCCAGCATCTCAAAGCCTCTGTCTAAAGTAAACCATTGATTTCCCCGGGTTACACCGGGTCTATCCTCAACTTTCGCTCTGTTTTGCTTAACAATCCTATTGATAAACGAGGATTTACCAACATTCGGAATACCTACAATCATTACGCGGATTGATGGATTTTTAATTCCTCTTGCCTGTTTCTTTTCTATTACCGGTTTCAAAAGTTTCCTACACTCGGGAACGAAATTATTGAGTCCTCTACCGCTTTTGCAGTCAATCGGCAGTGCACAAATACCAAGTTTTTTATAGTATTCAATCCACTTTGTCGTAACCGAAGGGTCTGCCATATCGCATTTGTTGAGGAGAATAATTCTCGGTTTTGAACCAATTATTGTGTCGATATCAGGGTTTGTGGAAGAAACGGGAATTCGGGCATCCTTAATCTCTGCTACAGCATCAACAAGTTTCAGAGATGCCTCCATCTGTCTCTTTGTTTTGGTCATATGACCGGGAAACCACTGTATATTTTGGTTTGTCTGCATAAAATCACCTACATTACAAAAAAGCTTACACTACAGAGTGTAAGCTTTTTAGTTAAGATTAATACAAGTAGCCGAAATGGTTAAATGGGAAGATAACAAATTGTGCTTTACCGATGATATCATCAACCTGCACAGGTCCGAAATAACGGCTGTCATAGGATTCGCTGCGGTTATCGCCCATGATAAATGCTTCGCCCTCTCCGACAGTCAAAGAAAGCTCTGTCTCTCCTGCTTTATTATTGGTTTCAGAGTAAGCGTAATCTTCATTAAGTAATACTCCGTCTACGAAAACCTCGCCGCTTGTATAGTTGATGTAAACCTGCTGACCTTCTAAAGCTATAATACGCTTAATGATGGGCTTGTCGTAGTATTTGCCTGCAGGAATAACAACTATATCCCCGACCTGTGGCTCATACATAAAATTAGTGATGATAACCTTATCTGAGTTATCCAGTGTATCGAACATAGAAAGACCGTCGATGTTCACAAGTCTGAACACAAAGGTCAAGAGCAGTACAACAATAACCACAGCAACAATAACAGAATCACCGATTTCATAAAATGAATTTGTGATTTTTGAACTGTTTGGCTTAATTTTCACCTGTTCGGATTCGTCAATGCCGAAGTTTTTGTCCTGAATATCAATATCATATTCATCAAGGTTGATTTTTTTCATGGATATCACCTTTATCGGTAAAGTAAAAAGGGGACAAAGTCCCCTTTTATAATTATTTCTTGATTGCTTCCTTAACCTTAGCAGCCTTACCAACTCTGTCACGGAGATAATAAAGCTTGCTTCTGCGAACCTTACCGCGTCTGATAATTTCTACCTTAGTTACGTTGGGGGAATTTACGGGGAATACTCTCTCAACACCAACACCGTAGGATACGCGTCTTACTGTGAATGTCTCAGCTACACCGCTGCCGCGCTTTGCGATAACTGTACCCTCGAACATCTGAATTCTTTCTCTCTCGCCCTCACGGATGTTAACAGCAACTCTTACTGTATCACCGATAGCAAACTGGGGCTTCTCGCTCTTAATTGAGCTTGCTGCGATTGTTTTTAATGCGTCCATTTATGTGACCTCCAAATATTTTTTCGGAAATTCATACCTTTCGGCAGAGGACTATCCATATCAACTGCGGTTTTCCGCAATATTGAACTCGTCGCAGAGTACGACGGAAATTCAAATACTACAGTATAATACCATAGTTATACTGATTTTGCAAGTGTTTTTTGCTAATTTAGAAAAATTTTTATAAGTTAACCTTTGGAACGTAGTTTTGATAAGAATTTTTCAAAACCATCAGGCAGTTCAGAAGAAAATTCCATGTATTCCTGTGTTGTAGGATGCACAAAGCCTAACTTCATAGCATGTAAACATTGTCCTTCAAGTTCAGTGATAACCTTTTTCGGTCCGTATACATCATCACCTGCCAGGGGATGTCCCAGATACGCCATATGTACTCTAATTTGATGTGTTCTGCCTGTTTCGAGAATGCACTTGATGTATGAAAAATCTCTAAACTCTTCCAAAACCTCATAGTGAGTAATGGCATTCTTTGAATTTTTCTGTGTAACACACATCTTCTTTCGGTCTGTAGAGTGCCTGCCGATAGGTGCGTTTACCTCCCCTATCTCCTCTTTAAGATGTCCGTAAACTACAGCTCGGTACTCTCTTGAAATAGAGTGCTTTTTGATTTGTTCAGACAAAGAAGCGTGTGCCGCGTCGCTCTTGGCAACAACCAAAAGTCCGCTGGTGTTTTTGTCAATTCTGTGGACAATTCCGGGACGCAGAACTCCGTTTATTCCCGAAAGCTTACCTTTGCAGTGATAAAGCAGAGCATTGACCAATGTCCCGTCGGGATTTCCCGCGGCGGGATGAACAACCATACCTTTTGGCTTATTGACTACTATAATATCATCATCTTCATAGACAATATCAAGGGGTATAT
>JAUNJO010000044.1:6412-13742 GCA_030533225.1 Eubacteriales bacterium | reverse complement strand
GAGATTTCATAAGCGTAATCTTCCATGACACGAGAAATGAAATCAGAAGCAGAGCCTGCATTCTGCTTTTCAAGGTAATCAGCGTACTCAAACATATCCTTGCTGTCGGGAAAATCCTTTATGATTTTTTCAATAAGATTCTTCTGTTTTGCTGTTGCAGGAGCAAACTTTTTAGTGTCATCAATTTTCTCAACTCCCTCACGGGTGGCAATATATTTTGCATAACCGCCTGCACTGACTTTTCGATTCGGCTTGAGATATTTAAACTTTGTAACTAACCTTGCCACAAATAATTATCCTTTCTGCCAATCATATGCATCATCAAACGAAAACGAACCGTTTAATTTCTTTACCTCTTTGACACACTCACCACGAAGCTTTGTAAGTGTCAGCTTGTCAATATCCTGTGACGAGGCAATAATATTCATTGTCATTGCAAGCTCAACAGCCAATTTAAAAATCAGCCTGCTCATACGATTGTCGCTCTCGGCAACGATAGACTTCAATGTAGAGGTAACCACATTGGGAAGATACTGACTGTTGTCGTTTGAGGAAAGGTACCCCACATAAAAAATGATTGCCTTTTCAATAAACTCGCTTCGACTCCCACAGTTATCTTCCTTGTAGATATTCTGAACCATATCAAGTGTAGATTCCTTTATCCAGAGCGCAAACTTCCGCTTTACTTCTTTTCTGTTTTCCGTTTCATTCAAGTGCAAGACCTCCTTTTTGTTACAACCCACAGTTGCAACTCCTTTAATTTTGGCATTTTACTCGGCTAATCGGGCAGTTAAACCCACAAGTACAACCCCAAGGCTGAAAATTAACCCCTATGGATTTTTGAGGCTGAAAAGCGGTAAAAACCGCATAGCAGTCGGCATTGCCGTCTGCCGTAAACCGACACGAGGGAGCGATCGCAACCCCGTGTCTTTCTCCTGCTTAAAATTCCACCCTTGAAAAACTGCCCGAAATGCCGTAACTGCGATTTTTCACACCTTGCCACAAACCGCCCGATTTTGGCTTTTATTTGATTTCGGATACTTTCCCGACTTCTCCTTTAAAAGCCGACACAGGGCGAATGAGGCGAGATTACCGCCGATATTCATTACTTAATCACTTTGCCGTTTATTACTTCAAAATTGCACTCTGTATAGGACAGTCCGTACTCCTTAACCTCACGGTTCAGAATATCAAACATTGACTGCTCAATACTGCGAGGGGATAACTTGATTTCATCACTCAAAGTGTCATAGCAAATCCATTCCTCGCTATCGGGTGTATCCTTTACAAGAATATCAAAGCCGAGGAGCATTTTATCAGGTGTGGGAAATACAACAGCGTTGATTTTTACACAGCCGACTGTGAGTGAAGCAAAAAGAGTGTCGTGCTTGTCCTTTGGATTTTCAGAAAGCAATTTCTTAACTTCGTTTACGGACAAATACATTTTGAAAATATATTTTTCGGCGAGTTGCTTTTTCAATTTCTTTCTCTCGTTCATAAACTCATACCGCCAATCTCATTTGTAAAATCTTCGTCATCATCTTCATCAGGTGAATCAAACAGATTGTTCTGTTCAAGGTTTTCGTAGAATTTCTCCGCACTGTCAGTTACGGCTTCGTTTAAAACATTCAAGTCAAAACCGCAGTCCTTGTAGCCCTGCGATACAGTATCGTAGTAACTTGCACTTGGCAACCCGAATTGCTGTTGCAGATTCATAATGTAAACCATCGCAGTCAATTCCGAACCGTTATTCAATTTCACGGGTAAGTCCTGTTTAAAGTAGTGAGAGGGATAACCCTCGTAGCGGTCAAGCAGTTTTTCATCTCTCGGCTGAAGCTCCCACAGTGCAACAGGAACAGACTTGCCGTTGCTGGGTGCGATTGTCGCATAGGAACAGTGAGGCATACCCTTGAACTGCAATTCGTAATTTTCGACTACACCTATGCCGATAAGTTTTGCTGTGGGGCAACGGTATTTCATCTGTTTAAGATTGAGGTTACTGCCGTAGGCAATATATAATTTTTTACTCATAATAGATTTCTCTCCTTACATACTCATAACAAAACCCGAATCCTCATTCTGCTCAATTGCAGTGTCCGATTCGGGTTCGTTGATATTTATATTTTCGTTTGTGTTATTAAGTTCTGCAGTTCGCTTTTGTGCAAGCCTTTCCTTTTGCTTTTCAGCCTGTGCAGGATCCTTCCACGCAATGTTGCCATCAAGATTTTTCAGCAGATGATGACGAGCCGTTTTGAACTCGTTACCTATCAAACCTAATCTCAAAAGCCAAGTTCTGAAAGTGTACTTTTCATTATCCGATACAGTTTTAGCGTGTCTTGCAGACTTCTGTATCAATGCCTGATGGCTGATTGCAAGGCACAGCTGAATCGCTGACTTTACTTCTCCTGCGTGTAAAGTGGAATTGAATAGACGAAATTCAATCGTACCCTTGTAGAACACGCTGTGAAGATTCAGTGCGTGGTAGCGAGTATCATCATAATGTCTGTAGCTGTAGTCCTCGCCGTCATACCACATTGACTTTATCTGTTCCATTGACATAGGCGGACGGTTATTGATTTCATCGAGAAAGCGTGTGTCCATCTTCTGACAGTAATTCTCACGGGAAATATTCACTTTCAACGCCTTGTAGAGTAAGTCCTCTTTAGCCGCCATAATGTTTACGATATTGCGAAGTGTTTTCGGAGTATGCGGAGCCGCATTAATATGACAATGCAAACCACAGCTTGAGTTGACTCTCGCTCCTGCGCCACGAAGCTTTCTTACTATCTCCTGTATTGTTTCTATATCGTCATAGTTACAAATCGGAGTGACAAATTCAACCGAGTACAGAGAGCTTGCATTCTGCCCCGAACGATTTTCACAACGGACGCTTGCGTCACGCATAATCTTCCACATCCTGCCGTCATTATCACGGACAGAATACGCATCATAGCAACCGCCGACATGAGTTGCGTCCGTATGAAAATAACCGGCAATCACTTTTGCCGCAGTACTGCGAGTGATGCCGGTCATTTCTATTTCTATTCCGAAGTTTTGATTTTTCAAGTTACCACCTCGGTGTTTTCTTCCTGTGGCTTTGGCTTTTTAGGCTTGGGTGGTTTTACCTGTGAACCTTTCATATCAATGAACTCCCTGACATTTGCAGGAACATATTTTGCATACAAGCCGTCAACTGATTTTTCAAGTTCTTCCTTGAAATCCAAATCACGCTGTGACATATACAGCCTGATTGCATTCAGTTTTTCATCATCGTACATAATGCTTACGCTTGTTTTCTTCATTTTGATTTTACCTCCACATATTTTATATTGGGTATCTTCAGCCACTTTGTCCATCCTCTGCCTGAGAGCTGAGTTTTGACAACTCCGTAGGCTGTGCCCTGTGCTTCGATTACTTCTCCGTTGCCGATATACACACCGATGTGACCGTCCATCCAGACAGCAAGACCGGGTGTATCGGGTATATTAGAAATCGGTCCGCTCTCGGTGACATTGCTCCAAATGGAGTTTGCTCCGCAATCCGTAAAGCCGTTTGAGCCTGCAACGATTTCTCCGCTGTCAGCGTTGTACCAAGCGTAGGATTTTATCAATCCTATGCAGTCACACACACGCTTACCGAGCCACTTCTCTCCGACCTGTCGCATTTCACCGCCTGCCTCGTTGTTGCCGGGATACAGACCTGCCTCTTGGTCGAGATATTGCTTGGTGCAGATCTGACCGTAACCGCCGTACACATATCCCCAGCCGTTTTTGTATGCGTTCTCACACCACTTGACAAGGTCGAGATTATTTTTCGTGGTCTTGTCGGTAAAACCTGCTGTACTGATTTCCGCTCCCTTGATTGACTGCATCATCTTTTGAAACTCGTCATAATTAATCTCTGTTCCGAATTTCTGATTGACGGCATTTATCAAATCCTCATCAGACTGATTCTTCTTGAAACAGGAAACGAAGTTTTTCACAAAATCATTTTCCTTGGATTTGTCAGACAAAGAAAACAGATAGATAACCTCTGCCTGCGTGTTATAGTCGGACAACTTTTTATTTTTCAGTTGGTTTTCAACCTCAGTCATCGTGTCGTTGATAAGTTGTAGATTTTCCATCTGCTCTGCTGATATGTTTTCTTGTATGGACTGGTTGAGCTTGTCGGTATCTATATCCATACTGCCGTTAAAAACCGACACAACAGCAATAATCGGCATAACCACAATTATGATTATGCCGATTACTATACCGCCTATTGTTTTTATTACCTTTTTATCCGTGAGCAGAGCAACTGCTATTTTCTTCAGTGCCGCACCTATGGTAGCACTCACAAAATCACCTCCAAACAAAAAATTCCAATCAATTTCTATAATTGAAATCAATTGGAATTTTATTTTAGTTTTTAGTCTTTGTCTTTCTTTTTTTCAGGATATTTATGAGAATATTCCCACTTAATTGGCATCTGCTGAGATTTAACATTGAAGGCAGGATTTTCATTCTCGTTTGGCTTGCTAACATTATCAACAGTTTGATTCTTTTTGATATTATCACTCATTATTACTTACCCCTTGGTACAGACCTGATCTTAACATTTTTTTCATTTCTCGTATCTTTTGTTGGAATTGGTGGTGTACTAACAGCCTTAGCTGGATTTGTAGTTGATACGCTTTTTTCATCTGCCATTATATCCACCTCCTATATCATAATTGAAACCGCAACGATAAAGCTTATTGCTATGGTAATCACTGAACAAAAGAAACAAATCATCGAAGTCATAATTAACTTGACCCTTCTATCATTTAATCTTGCCTTTTCCTTTTGCACAACAGCAACAAGGTTGATCCATTGGTCTATACGATTATATTCACACAAAGTTTTCTCCCATTCAGGATTTTCGAGAACTGATTTTTTAATCACTTCAACATCCGGAAATGATTTTGTTTTCCAACGCCATTGGGCTATTGAAGCAAAAACCAAACTAAATAAAATAAAAGTGGTAATAAATGAGGTAGATATGAAGAAAAACTTTAACGACAACTCGCCACGATACTGCATACATACAGGTACAGCCATAAATACAGCAGCAGTAATAAAAGAAAAGACTGTCTGCATCTGACTAGCTTGCTGAATTAAACTTTGCTCTCTTTTTTCTTCAGCCTCATATTTTAATTGTGATAATTCCTTTATATGTTGATATTGAGGTGTCACTTTATCTTCAACATTGTCACTCATTTATTTTCACTCGGTTCTCTTATATTTAAAAGTATATATTTTTATAAACATTATATCACAACTAAGAATAAAAGTCTATATCTTTTATCTTACGCCAGCACTACCAATTATCTTCCACCTGCTGAACCGAAAATCTCTGATTTGTATTCGGGAGCCTGAACGAGAAGCAAGTATCTTTCGTTTCCGCAACGGTAAAGACAAGTACCACGCTCACCGAATTTGATTAAGGCATACTCGTTTGGTTCTACCATTAGCGCATCTTCAAAGTCTTTCGGATTGATATTTCCGGGGTAAAACAGGAAGTGATGAGTCGGGATTGAGAACAAGGGTTTTGTGTATTCCTTAACGCTCGGAATCAGAAAATCGTCGATGTTCTGACTGGCTAAAATCACGGCTGAATCCTTTTTACGGACACGCTTCATTGCGTTGCGGATATACTCAATGGCGGTGAGGTTAGACAAAAACAAATAAAGCTCGTCTATTGATGCAACGGTGTTTCCCTCGCCGAGGAGCTTGTTAGACATATAGGAAAGGATATTAAATAACATTGCATCTTTGAGCCTTTTGTTAGTGTCAAGCAAGCCCTTTACGCCGAAGCACAGGAATTTTTCATCGGTGATATTCGTATGACCGTTGAAATACTTTGATTCTGAACCGACACACATACTGTGAATACCCAGACAAACCTCCTGCAAAATTTCTTCGGTGTAGAGATACTTTCTCTTGTGGTCGTAGGTCATATATTCTTCCTCACACAAGTCGTAAAAATCACTCATCACAGGAAAGTCGGACGGTTTCTTTGTGCTGTAATCTGTCGTGTCTGTAATCCCGAAGCGTGCGTACAGCTTCATAAGCAAAATTTCGATTGTATCAAGCTGTGCGTCCGTGAAATCCTTGTAGGTTCTGAAAAAATCTTTTAGGAATGCAATGTGCTGTGACAGTCGGGTTACTTTGTTAAATGCAGGCGGTGCATCTTTGTCAATATCATCCTGTCCGTCATTCCAAGCTTTTGGCTCTAAAGGGTTTATCTTGTATTTGCCTGACATAAAATCAATGTAACAACCGCCGAGGGATTTTGTCAGATCCTCATACTCGGCTTCGGGGTCAAGGCATAAGATTTTCTTTCCGCTTTCTCTGATATTAGTTAAAATCAATTTAAGAAGATAACTTTTACCCTGACCTGAGTTCCCGAGAATAAGAATGTTACTCGTTGTCTTGTCCTCTGTTCGTCTGTCAAAGTCAACAAGAATATTTGTGCCGTACTTATCTCTGCCAATGTACAAACCGTTTGGATCTGTCTTACCACTGAAATTAAACGGAAACAGATTTGCAACTGAAGAAGCAGGCAGGACACGCTCATATAGACTGCCAAATTGATTTGAACCTATGGGATTTACAGACAAAAAACCTTCTTTCTGCCTTAGCGTTAATCTGTCCACTTCAATCTTGGAGCGAGTAAGCTCCATTGCAATATCGGTTTGTAACTCCTTTAATTTCTGTTTGCTCTTGGCTTTAAGCTCTATGAACACGGAGCAATGCAACAACGGTTCTTTGTTCTTTCGCAGATTTGCCATCAGCGTAACAACATCCTGCAAGTTACCCTGAGCTTCAATGGTTTCGTTTACATCGTTACCGCTTGATTTGAGCTTGTTTTTGCGTGTTGCGTTCTGTATGATTTTTCTCTGTTCCATACTCTCCACAAGTCTGTGGTAGATGCGGAGAGTAACGCCGTTTCTGTCTGCAAGCTGTGAGAGAATTGCCTGTTCTTCCGTACTCGGCGGATATTCTCTGACTGCCCAAACGCTTCTGTATGAGTCACCAACTATGTAATAATCGGTGAAAAACTTAATTGTTGACGGCAGAATCATATCAAAGAAATCCTTTGTGTATATTTCTTCTGCCTGATCGGGTGTGAGTATCTTTGGTTTTCTTTTGAAAAGTCCCATATCATAAGCCTCCTATTAATTTTGGACTGCCAACACAAGTATTCGATCATTCTGATTGTAGCCGTAACAGGTTGAAAGCGTTAGAATCTGCTGACCGTAAACAGGTGTGATTTCTGTGCTATACAGAGATTTTGTTTTTGCATAACT
>JAUNJO010000044.1:0-6402 GCA_030533225.1 Eubacteriales bacterium | reverse complement strand
CATTTTTCATAGGTTTTGTCCAAATCTGTTGTTAAGAATTTGTACCAATCATCATCGGATTTTACTTTCATAACAGAAAAGACGGAGTAAGCAAATGCCCCGTCTTTCGTTTCAAGCACAACTGTCGGATGTTCTGTAAAATAAGAATAATCGGTATAATTGCAGAGGTCTGCAAACATTGTGCCGTTATTCATATGATGACCGTATATGATTAAATTTGTACTGTCAGCAAAACATCTGCTGTCCAGAAACGGTGTACCGCTATAACTGTACTCGCCGTAAAAGTTTTTGTTCAGATACTTCTGCGGATTGCTCGGTGTATGCATAACAGGATAGTTTATATTTGTGCCTGATATGCTTATCCAGCCGAAGTATTCACTATTCATCGACAGCAAATCGGAAACAGAGTGCGGCTGATAGTAAGTTGTGTAATACACAGGCTGTTCAGTTTGAAATTCATCATCCGAATCACTGACTTTTAATATATTTGTCTTTTTAATTGTTTCTTCAATGGTTGCATCTGTTGTTTCCTCAGTAACGATTTCTGCAAGCTGTCTGAATTCTTCCTTTTCCTTGTTTTCGGCATAGAGCCTTGAAAATATCGAAATCAGACAGGCAATTATAATTACAGAAAATATACCTATCACAATTCCCATTTGGATTTTCCCTTTATACTTCTTCATTTTCCACCTCCGAAATATACTGCTCGCCGTCATAATCGGGCATTAAATCGCCGTTCATACTCGCCTCAAAGTAAATTGCAAGAAACCGCTTGATGTCTGTTTTTTTCATTCGGGTTACTTCAAATCCCTGATCGGATATGATTTTTTCAACCCTGTTTGCTTTCTGCAAAACATTTTCGGATTTTGAAGATTTGCACCTTGCGATGAACAGAAACTGCCTTGCGGTTGAGGTTTCCGTCTGAATGCTGTCGAGAAAATCCAAATCCTTGTTAAGAATCCTTCTGACCTTTTCATTCTGTTCAGCTTCAATTCTGCTCTTGATATAGCTTTTGTTCGTATCGAAACACTCGCAGGAATCGGTACAGGTAATCTCAATATCCGGCACAGCAGAAAGAACCATCATCAGGTGACGCACCTTAATTTCAATATTCGTGTGGGAAAGCACAGAAATATTTGTCGGCTGAACCATATAGAAAATCAGTTCTTCCTTACCGACCTTCAAGCCATTTTTCGTAAAGGTTTTTATACCGAGCAAGTCCTGAACCGACTTACCTTTTTGTTTTGTTTTTTTCTGCTTGTTTTTCATTTATTTGCCCCTTTCTGCCCAAAAATAAGTCTGTTGAGTTGATATAAAATACTTCACAGCATAGCGGATAAAGTCCAGAATTGTTGTATCTTCAAGTCGTATTGACAAAAAGCCAAAGCAGAGTGTTACTGCAAGCGGTATTATTATCCTCGTCTGCGCAAGTATCAGGATTGATAATAAAAGCGCTATGCTCATAATTGCAAAATCCCGTAAGCTCCACAGCCACAGATTGGCGGTAGCTTTGAGGTTCTGCGGATATAGATAAGTTGTCATAATCTTTAAATTCCTTTCGTTTATTTAGCCGCCCTCGCAACGCTTCTCGTCAGATTAACGGCAGTTGTAGTTGCATGAACAATGCTCGTCATATTTACCTTAACTGATGAATCAAGTCCGAACTGCTGTGCAATTCTCGGCACTTCGTTTGATGCAAGCATTATTCCTAAACCAAGTAACATATTACTCGGAAATGTGAGAAGTCCTAAAAATAATAATGTTGTCTGCATAAATGCCGTCAGGCAAAGAGCCGCTATCTGTTTCATCCACTGATTAAAGCCGTCCTGATAACCTCTCGGAACGCTGAACATATACAACGCACCTACCGCCATTTGTATGAGCAGAATTCCACCACGCTTGATGTTTGCAAAGAAAATCTTAATAACGCAGTAAGCAAAGGCTATCAAGCATAACAGATTCAGCAATCCGAATGTTGTCTGGTTTGCGACTGCAAAACTGCCCTCTAAAACACTCGTACTCTTTCCGGCTAAATCAATGTTTTGTTGCCCTGCCATTATAGATGACAAGTCCTTTGAGAATGTGTTTTGCAGGCTGATGCAGAACTTGTACAGTTCCACAGGTACAACGCCGAACAGTGAACAGGCAAAGAAACCCTTTAATACATTTATTGCGGTTGTCTTTATGTTCGCTCTGCCGTTCTGATATTCTATTGCAACATCAAACACGGCGACGACCGTGCCTGCGACGAACAATGCCCAGCCAAACAGCGTAAACAGGTTTATTGTCGCCTGCACCCAAGTGAGGTCAAACACATCTGCTCCCATATTTCCCATCATTGTGAAAAAGTCGGCAACAGCGTTGTAAATCGTTTCGTAGAACCACTGTAACATTGTGTTCCATATAGCATTTGAGATTTGCTCACCGAGAAAGTCGAACACACCGCCTATAGCACTGCCGATTCCACCGATGAAATCACCTATCCAATCAAAAATATAAATCACCTCGCAAAAGGCTGTTATGATTCAACACAACAGCCTTGTTTTTATTGTTATCAGAGAACTGTCCAGATGTATAGCGGCGCTGTCAGAGAGAACACCAGACAGCCAAAAAGTATTGCCGGTGCGGTGAACTCAAACTGCCCATGTTTTCGATAGTCCATATACGCCGTTGCGAGCTTTACAAAGAAAAGTATAGCAAGTATCATATCTACAGCAGGGAACACAACATTATTTACAACATTTTTAATCTGTGTTTGTGCAGAATTCCATGTGCTTTCGATTGCTGATGATACATCGCCTGCGGCAAAGACTGTTACTGCCGATATTCCGATCATTAACATTACAATGGCAATGCCAATAAACAATTTCAATATTTTAATTTTGTTTGACTTTAACATTTTTAACCTCCGATTTTCTTAAATCATTCTCCGATATATATCTGACTTTGATGTTCAGCTTTTCGGCAAAGCGAATCTCTGTTTTCATGCCCTCGGTAATTTCATCACCGAAAACCCAGACCGCATCACACACCCAAAGCATAGAAAGTCCTGCAAGCATACCAAGGTTTCTTTCTTCTTTGTTACTGTCATCTAAAATCAGCGCATAAAAATGCGGTATGAACGGAGCCATACCGCACTCTAACGCATATCGGGCATATCGTTTTGCATTTTCAATATTTGCAGATACATTACCGCCCAAAGGCGAACAGATATACGCCCTGTGCATTATTCTTCATCCTCATCTTTCTTCTTGAGTTTGATGATAACTACAGAAACAAGACCGCCAAGTGCAACTGCACCTAAACCAATCCAAAAGCCGAGGTTTGAGTTATCACCTGTCTGTAGCTTTTCGGGTTCGGGCTGTGGATGAATTGTTACAGTCTGATTCTTGTCATCAATGTCAGCGTGTACGGCAATTTCTGTTTCATCTCGATAGAGAGTTTCAAACACAACGATTTCTGTGTCTTTGGTAATTACAGAACCGTCAAAGGTAAAGGATACTGTTACTTCACCGTCTGCTGTTTCGGGTGTGAATGTTACTTCGGAATAAACTTCTTTGCCGTCAACAAGGAATGCCTTGCCTGTTGCTTTATCCATAATCACACCGCTTACTGTGTATTCTTTTCCTGCTGTGAGGTTTTTGTAGGAAACAACATCATCAATGGTAATATCGCCGTTAGATGTGTATTCCTTTTTGCCGTCTATACTTGCCTTTGTACCGATTTTCGGGATTTTTACAGTTACTGTCTGATCTTCGTCCTCAATATCTGCGTGAACGGCAAGCTCTTTATCCTCGCTGTAAAGACTTTCAAAAACAACAATGTCAGTATCTTTCTTGATATATCTTGCATCAAATTCAAAGGAAACAAGGACTTCGCCTGACGGTTCATCAGGTGTAAATGTGGTTTCTGAAGGGATTTCTTTTTCATCAATTAACAGCGGGTCGCCTGTTGTCTTATCCATAAGAATGCCCTTAACCGTGTACTCTTTTCCGGGTACAAGGTGCTTGTACTCTACCACATCTTCAAGAGTGAACACTTCTGTTGCTCCAACTTCCTTTTTGCCGTCAATAGTTGCAGTTGTTCCGAGTTCAGGTATTTTATCGTTCTCAACTGTGATTTCGATAAATTCCTTGTTCTCAGAAATTGTTACGGTATAGTTTTCTTCATTAGGGAGATAACCCTCGGCAGGCTTTAACTCACGGATAATGTATTCTCCGTAAGGCACATTTTCAAAAGTGAAGATTCCTTCCTCATTTGATTCAGCGGTGAGAATTGCAGTTTTTTCTGACAATTCTTTTTCCTCTGCTTTAAACAATCCAAATAATGCGCCTGCGATATTTTCGCCTGTTTCACGGTCAATCTTCAAGCCTTTGATTGTGCCATAGATGATTTCATTTTTAATCGGCTCACCGTCATTTAAAGAAATATGAACAGTTGCAATATCCTGTCCTGCATATTCAAACACAACAGGGTATTTTTTATCGGAGAGGATATAGTGGCTGTCAGTGCTGATTTCTTTAACATAGTATTTTCCGATTGGAAGGTCGGTTGTAAACTGTGCCTTACCTTTTTCATCACAGGTGATGATTTCAAGAAGTCCGTTCTTTGGAATAACTGTTCCGTTTGTGGCTTTCAAATCTTCGTCAGCGTAAAGTCCGAATGAAACATTGAGGATTTCGTCATTGTTGCCGATATTGAATTTCTCGTCCTGTTCAAGAATTTTGGTAAGGTCGATTTCAGCCTTTTGCCTGTCGTTTATAAAAGAGGTTGAGGTGTTAGTCACCTTTTCATTCTGTCTTGAGTAGGTAAGTTCAGCCGTATGAGGCTCGGGATTGATAACTGTTCCATACGGAGCAACGGTTTCAACAACACGGTATTTGCCGAGGTAAAGCTGTTTGCTTGTAGCTGTGCCTTTTGTGTTTGTTTTTAGAGTTGAGACAAGTTCGTCTTTCTTTGCTCTTACCGTTCCGTCAGGCGTTGTAATGTCCTCATCAGCATAGATTTCAAAGACTGCACCAGCCAAACCGCTTACAGAATATTCAGGCTGATAGATGGTCGGAAGTGCAACATCATTTCCGTTTTCATCTGTATACCCGCCGCCGACTGCAGTTACATTCGAGAAAATCTCGCCTGTTTTTTCTACAGTAATTGTACCTTTCTGCGGTGTGTTTTTCTTCTCGGTCTTTACGATTGCAACGCCGTTTTCTTCGCTTGTGTTTTCTGCCGTAATGTCAAAATATACAGGTGTGCTGTCGAGGATATATCCGTAAGGGGCCTGCACTTCAACGACTGAATAGCCTTTGCCGTAGGGCAGAGTTTCGGGTGTGATGAGATAACCCTCGCTGTTTGTATAGAATGTGTCAATCTCTGTAACAGTCGGATATGTGTACTTCATTGTTACGAGCTTACCGTCAGGATTATAAATCTGAAAGCCTGCGCCAGCATACGGAATCTGTTTGCCTGTTTCAGAATCAACCTTTACTATTTTTACATAACTTTCAAGGCTTGCATTGTTGATGAGATATTTATAGGTTTTGCCGTCCTCGTTTACAAACACATCAAAGTCAGCAATGAACTCTGTGCCGTTCCAGCCTTTGGTCTGATGAACCGTGTATGTTCCGTAGGGCAATTCCTTTGTTTCTGCAAAGCCGTATTCATCACAAACAAGCGTATCTCTTTCGGATTTTCTTGCATTTGCATAGTTTCCTGCCGATTTCAGATACACCTGAAATTCTGCACCTTTTTCGGGAGTTTCAATTTTCGTACTGCCGTCATCGGTATGCTTAATTATTGAGATTTTGCCCTTTAAAATATCCTCAGTAACGCCCATTGAAATGCTGTTATTTTCAATGGTGTATTTCTTTGCTTCTGCACCGATATGATATTCGGTTTCATCAAGGAGATAACCCTCGCTTGGATCAATTTCTTTTAAAGTCCAGTTATCTCCGCAAACATAATAGGAGGTTGTAAAACTGCCATTATTGTCTGTGGTGTATTTGTCAACCAGCTTGCCGTTATTGTAGATTCCGTATATTGCGCCTGCAAGTGTTGCATCACCCTGTACAGATTTTGTTTCTGAATCAACCTTTGTTACGGTTAAATTCCACTTCTTCAAAACATTTTCAAAACTTCTCTGTGTTACCTTGTTCCACTCAATCGGTGCTGTCTGCTTTTTCGGAATAACATATCTGTCAGCAGTATCAACTTCTTCAAGCGTATATGGCTTGTCACCGCTAACAAGAACATTTGTAAAAGTGGCAACACCGTCAGCGTTGGTTATTGCATACAAATCCACTTTTTCACCGCTTAAAGAAGTGCCATAAAGGTGGAATTTAACTCCCTTGTTGAAATTATCATCACTGGTTTTTACTACTTCAAGACTGCCTTTCTTGAGGACAT
>JAUNJO010000088.1 GCA_030533225.1 Eubacteriales bacterium | reverse complement strand
TTTCACATGATTTTAAGATAACTTTCCTATAAGTTTCAAGTTTGTTCACTATTATGGGGAAAAATGAAGTTATAATGTTATCTTAGAGGCGTTTTCGCCGAATGGAGGGAAAATTATGGTAAAATACAAAGTATTAATTGTTGACGACGACGAGAATATCTGCAATCTTCTCCGTCTTTATCTTGAGAAAGAGGGCTTTGAAACAGTCCTTGCCTTCGACGGCGCAAAGGCTGTAGAGCTGTTCGAGAAGGAGAAGCCTCACATTGTGCTTCTGGACATTATGCTCCCTGTCCTTGACGGCTGGCAGGTTTGCAGGGAAATCCGTAAAAACTCCAACTGCCCTCTCATTATGCTCACCGCAAAGGGAGAGACCTTTGACAAGGTTCTGGGACTTGAACTGGGCGCAGATGACTACATCGTAAAACCCTTTGAGGCAAAGGAGGTTGTGGCGAGAGTAAGAGCTGTGCTCAGACGCTCCGCCGCACCCGAGGTATCCTCCCAAAAGGAAGTACATCTGGACAATTTGGACATCAACCTTTCAAATTACGAGCTGAAGGTTAAGGGCGAACTGATTTCAACTCCTCCCAAGGAGCTTGAGCTTCTCTATCACCTTGCCTCCAACCCCAATGTTATGTTCTCCCGAGATCAGCTTCTGGACGAGGTTTGGGGTTTTGATTACTGCGGCGAAAGCCGTACCATTGATGTACATATTAAGCGAATCCGCGAAAAAATCGACGGCGCCTCCGATAAATGGGAGCTTCGTACCGTTTGGGCACGAGGCTACAAGTTTGTGACTAATGATTAAGTCCGTAAAGAGGGTTTTCACCTCAAGAACCGTATTTAAGCGCTTTGTGTTTCTCTCATTTTGCGTTTGCGTTATCTGTCTCGTAGTTTCCTACGGAATTTTCACCCTGCCTGTAAACAGGTACATCAAGGAGAACCGTCAGGATACCCTTGAGGGATACTCCGCAGAGCTTGCAAAGTACATCGGCACTGCTGCACAGGATGATATTACGAGCATTGATGAAAACAGCCTGAATCTCTTTATCGCTTCCCTGGATGCATTTGCGAATTCCATGCACGCCACGGTGATTATAACCGATTCACAGGGTAAATTCTGCTATTCCAACGAGACGGATTTTACCGACGGCGACTATGTGCTTTCCCATGATGTGCTTGAGCGTTTTCGGGAGGGTGACTACTCAGCCGAGGGAGTGCTCCGCGAAAACTTTACAAAGAAATACTACATCTCGGCCGCACCTATAACCCTTGAGAACAAGGGCGAAAAGGTTATCGGCTACTGTATTGTGTCCCAAACTAACCTTTGGGCTCCGGACTATGTTCCCTCAATCAGCGTTGTTTTCGTTACTGTTGCCCTGATAACCATTGCGTCGGTAGTTATACTGTCATCGGTTTTTGCCTATAATACATCTATTCCTTTGAAGCAGATGTCGGATGCCGCAAGACGCTTTGCCGTCGGCGACTTTGAAAGCCGGGTTCAGGTCAAGCGAAATGACGAAATCGGTCAGCTTGCAAAAGCCTTCAACGAGATGGCGGATTCCCTTGCCGCCTCTGAGGGAGTGAGAAGAAACTTTGTTGCAAATGTTTCCCACGAGCTGAAAACTCCCATGACCACCATTGCAGGCTACATCGACGGAATCCTGGACGGTACAATTCCGGCTTCGGAGCAGGAGTATTATTTGGGGGTTGTGTCAGGGGAGGTAAAACGCCTTTCCCGACTTGTGACCTCCATGATTTCTCTTTCTAAAATCGACAGCGGAGAAATCAGGGTGCAGAAAGCGGAATTTGAGGTAAAGAGTGTTATTTTCGATGTGCTCCTGTCCTTTGAAAAGGATATTTTTCAGAAGAAAATTGCGGTTTTGGGTCTTGAGGACGAGGAGGATGTTATTGCATACGGTGACCGGGATTTAATCTATCAGGTCATCTTTAACCTTGTGGAAAATGCGGTGAAATTCACCCCCGAAAACGGCTATATCAGGTTTGATGTAAGCCGCAGGCAGGGTAAGTTTTTCCTGAGTGTGGAAAACAGCGGAAAGGGCATTCTGCCTGAGGATATCAATATGGTTTTCGACAAATTCTACAAGGGTGACAAGAGCCGAAGCACCCACAAAAACAGCATGGGTCTCGGACTTTACATTGCTAAAATTATTGTTAATCTCCACGAGGGAAGAATCACAGCCGAAAGTGAGCCTGACAAGTTCTGTCGCTTTACATTTTGGCTTCCCGAACTTACAAGGAGAATAGTGCAGAATTCTGCAAATAAGGAGGAAAACAGCGGTGAATGAATTTGATAAATTTTTAACTCCTGATGAGGAGACTGTTTCGGAAGAAGTGAACAGCTCACAGGACGAAACTCTTGGGGTGGAAACTTCCGAGGCGGATGAGGTGCTCCTTCCTGCGCAGGAGGAGAGCGATACGGTTGAGGCTGCCGCAGAAGAAACTTCCGAGGCTGAGCCTGTGGC
>JAUNJO010000043.1 GCA_030533225.1 Eubacteriales bacterium | reverse complement strand
GGCAGAGGAGCCTGTAACAGAGGAGCCTGTGGAGTTCAGGCCCGGCCCCTTGACAATCCTCACCGACAACCCCTACGCTACCTCGGAAACAGAAACCGCAGAGGCTTCGAAACCTGTCACCGAAAAGCCGAAGAAAAAGAAATTCAAATGGGGATGCCTCATTTTCGGACTTATCTTCCTCATGCTTTTCGCAATGTTTTCCGCAGGCTTTGTGGGACTTTGCGGATACTTATTAATAACTGACAACAGTTCGATATTAGGTCAGATTTTCGACAAAAATAACGATTTTATCGAGGATTTTCCCACTGTTCCCACCGAGCCGACAGAGGATATTATCGAGGGAGGAGTTATCCCCAACCACAATACCGACAACTATTCCGACGACACCTATATGGTGCTTCACAACCCCTCTGATGACATCGCCGGCCAAAAGTACACGGCACAGCATGCGTTTAATGTTATTTCCGACTCCACAGTGGGTGTTGTGTGCTATCAGGGAGCTGTTACCGAGGACTCCAAGCCTGCGTCCCAGGGTACGGGAATTGTGCTCTCCAAAGACGGCTATGTTGTAACCAACAGCCATGTCATCGGCGACAGCAGAGAGAAATACAAGGTGAGGGTAATGACCACCGACGGCACTACCTATGAGGCTCTTGTTATCGGATATGACTCACGCACCGACCTGGCAGTCCTCAAGGTTGACAGCAATAATTTAGTGCCTGCAACCTTCTGTGATTCCGACAAGGTTTTCGTGGGACAGGATGTTATCGCCGTGGGTAATCCCGGGGGTATGGACTTCCAGAATTCTTTGACAAAGGGCATTATTTCCGCAAAGGACAGAGAGCTTTCCCTGTCTTCACAGGTTTCCTATCTTCAGACCGACGCCGCCATTAACCCCGGCAACTCAGGTGGCCCTCTTTGCAATATGCAGGGTCAGGTAATAGGTATCAACACCGCCAAGATAAGTTCTTCCTCCTACGAGGGAATGGGTTTTGCAATACCCACCCAAACCGCTAAACAGGTGGTAGATGACCTTATTAAGCAGGGATATGTCAGCGGCCGTGTGCGTATAGGCATAACCGGTCAGCCTGTGACAAGCACCATGGCTCAGTACTACGGACTTCCCTCGGGTATTCTCATTTCCGAAATCGCTTCGGACGGCCCCTGCAGCGGCACCGAAATCAAAGTTCAGGATGTACTCACCGCTATCGACGGCGAAAATGTAAAGAATTTTTCTGAAATCTACAAGATTTTAGCTACCCACGAAGCAGGAGATAAGGTTGAGCTTACCCTTTACGATACCGAAACTCAGGACTATTACACGGTTAAGGTTACCCTTGCCCCCGACGAGGGCGACACCCAGCAGTGATTTTTGATGTTTGTGCAAATCCCTTTTCCATTCCCCAAAAAGATACGGGTAATACAAAAGAGATACCAAAGAATTATCGCCACCGAGTTTGTCTCGATGGCGATTTTTATATGAGGGCTTTCATTGCGTTTCCGTTTTTGATGAGTTTTCCGCTTTCTCTTATGCGCGCAACCGTTGCCGGTGAGTTTTCAAAAACCTTTCCGTATTGGGACAGAAGCAGTTTTTGCCTCTTAGAAAGATAGGGGTAATCCATAAGAAGAAAGTAGTTTTCTCCCGAGAGCCACAGGGAGTTTTTCATTAGGGTTTCGTCCTCCGAGTTTAGAAGCGCTCCGCAGTCCAGCAGGTCATCTACAGAGAGAAATTTTACATAGGGGAGAGTTTTGCCCCGTTTTACCCTGTAGGTTTTGGGTTTTTTCGTTTTCTCGCTGAAAGTAACCAGCAGCAGACAGCCTCCGAGATACGGCAAAGCCTCAACGGTCAGGAATTTATCCTCAAAACTCACCCCGGATTTTTGCATTGCAAGCTGTAAAATCCTCAGAAGAGTGTTTCTTTGTCTGTCATCGGTGATGTTGAGGCTTTGAAAGGAAAGTGAAAAGTCCTCCATATCCTGTTTTTCCAAGGTTATGAGAATCTTTCTGTCATCAAGCCGTCTGAAATCCACGGGACAATCACCTCCGAAAAAGAATCGTTACCTTTCCATATTATTCGGCTGAGGGGAATTTTGCAAGTGATTATTTATGGATGTAATTTTCTGACTTTTTTGTCCCGAAATTGTTGCAAAAAAATCCCCGGCATGATAGACTGAAATTATGGAAATAATATACCTTGTAAGGAGGAATAAATTATGCCAACATGGCTCAAAGATGCTGTTTTTTATGAAATTTATCCCCAGAGTTACTATGATACCAACGGTGACGGAATCGGCGACCTTCAGGGTATCATCGAAAAGCTCCCTTATGTAAAATCCCTGGGCTGTAATGCCCTGTGGCTCAACCCTGTGTACGATTCTCCTTTTATGGACGCAGGCTACGATGTTCGCAATCACAAGCAGGTTGCCGAGCGTTACGGCACCAACGAGGATATGAAGCGTCTGCTTGATACTGCTCACGAAATGGGCATCAAGGTGCTTCTTGACTTGGTTCCCGGTCACACCTCCGATACTCACCCTTGGTTTTTGGAGGGTAAGCAGTCCACCGACAACCCCTATTCCAACCGCTATATCTTCACCGACTGCGTTTGGGAAGCACCTATGGAGTATCGGCTTATGTGCGGTATCTGCCCCAGAGACGGAAACTATCTTGTAAACTACTTTTCCTCTCAGCCTGCCCTCAACTACGGCTTCCACGAGGTCACTCACCCCAACTGGCAGCTCAGCGCCGACCACCCCGACGCTTTGGCTACCGCTGAGGCTCTTAAGGATATTATGAGATTTTGGCTTGATATGGGCTGTGACGGCTTCCGTGTTGATATGGCGGACTCTCTGGTTAAGAACGATGAGGAGAAAATTTCCACCGCTAAAATATGGCGTGGCGTCCGTGAGATGCTTGACAAAGACTATCCCGAGGCTGCGCTGGTTGCCGAGTGGTGTCACCCCGAGCGTGCCATCAAGAACGGCGGTTTCCACATGGACTTCTACCTCGACCACCACGGCAACGGCTATTCCCGACTTTTCCGATACCTTGAGGACGGGGAGAACAAGAGCTTCTTCTCAAAGAATTCAAAGGGCGATATTACGGCCTTCCTCGACGAATATCTCCCCAACTACGAGCTTACTAAGGATTTGGGTTATATCTCCTTTATGACCAACAACCACGACATGCCCCGTGCCACTTTCTATATGGACAGGGATACAATCAAGCTCTCCCATGTGATGATTTTCACCATGCCCGGTGTACCCTTCCTTTACTACGGCGACGAGATAGGCATGAACTATCTCACCGACCTCAAGAGTGTTGAGGGCGGTTACTCCCGAACAGGCTCACGAACTCCCATGCAGTGGAACGGCGAGAAAAACTACGGCTTCTCCACCGCCGATGAGGACAGGATTTACATGCCTCAGGACAAGAGCAAAAACGCGCCTACCGTGGAGAGCGCAGAGAAAGAAAGCGACGGCATTTATCAGAATGTAAAGAAGCTCATTGAACTTCGCCACGAGATTCCTTCTTTGGGCAACGAGGGAGATTTTGAGGTTATCTATGCCGAAAAGGAAAAGTACCCCTTCGTTTACCGCAGAGGCGAGTATGCGGTGTTCCTCAACCCCTCTAATAAGGCCGAGACTGTATCCTTCCCTCAGGGGGTAGATAGTGAGGTTTATGTAATCGGCGAGTTTAAGTACAGATGCAAGAAGGCAACTATCGGCGCTTCCTCTGCCGCCATCGTTAAGATTAAAGCATAAGAAAGCGTTTTTCGGGAAATTTTCAGTAATATCAAAGAGCTGTGACTTTTGCTGTCACAGCTCTTTTCGTTGGTGCCTTTTGACATGGAAATACCCCCGGTTAAACCGGGGGTTTTGATTTACTCATTCACTACAAGCCTCATGGCAATTGCGGTTATATCGTCATCGTGGCAGTCTCCCCGGCGCTTCATTGCCTCATTTACAACCAAGGAGGCAAAATCCGCGCAGGAGGCATCTCGCCAACCGTTTACAAGTTCCAAAAGCCAAGCTTCCTCTCCCACCAAGGCTCCGTCAGACACCATGAGGATTGCGTCACCTTCATGGAGGGTGACGGCGTCTTTCATGAATTTCACCTCCTGCAAAATTCCCACGGGAAGTGAGGGACGCTCACGCCTCAAAATTTTCCCTCCGCGTTTAATTATCGTCACGGGCGCTCCTGCTTTGTGCAGGTCAACCTTTCCGGTAAAGAGGTTTGCTTCCAACAAGTCCAAGGTGGCACAGCTTTCCTCCTCCGATTTTATCATTAGGGAGGAATTTACCACCGACAAGGCGGAATCGGGGGAAAGTCCGGCCTTGAGAAGCTTTGTGAGAATAGTCACCGCCATGGTGGAGTCTATGGCGGCGGCTCCCCCTGTACCCATGCCGTCGCTTATTATTGCCACAAGGGTGCCCTCTCCTGTGAGGAAATAGTCAAGGGAATCTCCGCAGAGCTTGCCGTTTCCCGCAATGTGCTGTGATGAGCCTATTTCAATGTCATAGGGGGAAATCTCCGAAAGAGTAAGCCTTAAGAGACTGCTCTCGTATGTGATTTCACCCACATCAAAGGGTCTGCCCGTCACTTTCTCCACAGCGTCTCTCAGGTCCCGTTCGCTGAAATCACGGCTCTGACTTTTTGCAATGCTCAGGTCCACGGTCATTCGGTTTGTCCCGTGAATTTTCACACAGCAGGCGGTGACAACAGCTCCCATTTGATACAGCTCATTTGTTATCTCCCGGGCGGTTTCGCCGTCTATAAGTGCGGCGCTTTCAAATTCTTCCGAAAGGTCACAGAGCATCCGGGAAAGTCCCGAAAACTGTCCTGCCACCACGCTTCTCACCTGTGTGATTCTGTTTTTGGCGGAAAGTGCACTCATATAGTCCCTGTAACCCATGTTGAAGCTTTCTGCAAGCTCATGGCTTTTGGCACATCTTTTGGTAAAAATCTCCTCAATGTCCTTTTCGCTGATATATCCCTCCTCTTTCAGTTTTTTGCCGACACGCCTGAAATCGTCTGCTGTTACCTCCTTTTGATTTACGTAGCAGTAGCTTTTTAGCCCACAGGATTTGCAGGTTCTGTTTGCCGCCGCTTCATATATGTATTCCTCCTCATCAAGAGGGTAGGTGTCGTTGAGCTTTCGGCTCACCTGTGTTATGCAGTTTGTAACTCCCTCTACAGCCTCAGAGGCGTATTTCAGTCTTGCCACAACGCTTTGGGTTGTGTAGTCCTCGACTGTTTTCCGCTTCTGAGGGAGAAAGTAAGCCTTTAGGGTGTTTTCGATGCTCCTTGGAATCATCATGAATATCCCCATGCCCAAAAGAGATTCCGTAAACACCGAGAAAACAAGACCTTTATCATTGCCCGAGAAGGCAAGCACTGTGCTTGAGAGCACAAAGGCAACACCCACGCAGAGCTTTCCGTAGGGAGCGCAAAGGGAGCCTAAAAGTCCGCCCAGGGCAAAGGAGCCCGGCAGAAACGAAAGGTCCTGAGAGCTTAGTGAAAACAGCACTCCCGTGGCGATACCGCCTATGCTTCCCGTTGTCGCAGAGCCGTACTTTGCAAGCATTAGTACAGCGATTACAGCGAGTATTCTGCCCAGAGACAGGGAGAAAATCTCCACCTTGCCGAAGGAAAAAATCACTATACAGGCGCTGACCGTAAGGCAGGTGACTTCACTTTGGGATAAGCTTGTGAGCCGCCTTGTGCTTTCGGAAAGCTCAACTGTTTTTTTAAGGAAAAATCCTCCTACGGCAGAGAGCACAGCCTCGATAATCACAAGGGTTAAATCACTTAGCTTGCTTGAGCTTACAAAAAGCAGAGCGATACCTGTCAAAAGCATCGGCACAAAGGCGAGCAAAGGGGTGTAAAGGGGGCTTCTCTGTATGATTTTGATGTCGGAAAGAAGCCACTTGAGAGCACCTATAGCAAGCAGTACTCCCACATATCTGAAGGCTTCACGGGGATTTGCAAATATGTAGCCTACCGATGCACCTGCTACGGTGGCGCCGGTGAACTTCAGGGGCACTGCCGCCGAAAGTGATGCGCCAAAGGGGGCGAGTTCACCGAAAACCGCACCGAGGCTTAAGGTTAGACCTAAGAGAAAATAAACTGCCTGCAAAACAATTCCTTTTGCAAAATTTGGGATAGGGGCGGACTTCCGCCTTGGTTTTTTGAGTGTTGCGTCCATATTTATTACTTCCTGTCCTTTTGCTGTGTAAAACAGCATTATTAATCCTGTTTTGATTATAGAAAAAGGGTGGCAAGTGTTTTTGTCGCGGTTTGGGTGAAATTTATGGAAGCTTTTAATGAGCAAAATAAAAAGGGCAGACATTTTGTCTGCCCTTGTGGGATGTTGTTATATTAATTATTTACAAACAACGATTGCAGTTGACTGAGGGGGAAGCGTGAGTGCACCGTCGCTGAGAGTCACGGTGCTTTTGCTGTCGCTTGCAACCAAAGAGCCCGAGAGTACGGGATTTTTCATTATATCGTCGGAAACGGTGATGGTGTGCTGATTATCTGCGTCAAGGTTGTGGATTATGAGAATATCCTTGCCGTCATAGGTGGTTCTGTAGGCGCAGATTGAGTTGTTGCCGTCAAAATCCAGAATTTCGGTAACATGACCGCGGGCAATTCCGGGGTTCTGATTTTTGATTTTGATAACATTGCGGTAGAATGAAAGCAGGGAGTTTTCGTCATCGGTCTGCTGTTTTACACCGCCGTAGGGAAGCTCCGAGTATGCGTCGGCCGTGCACCAAATGTCAGGATCAACGGTGCTGTCCCAAATCATAGGTCCGCGGAAGTATGCATCATTGGCGGCGTATGCGGCAGGAGTTTGCATTCCGATTTCCTCACCGTAGTAAGTGAAGGAGTTGCCGGGGAGCATCATGTAAACCGCCGCAGCCATCTTCTGGTAGCTCAGTCCCGAGGGGAAATAAGAGCCGCTGCGGACTGTGTCGTGGTTGGAAAGGAAGAATGCGTTGATAACATCGGGGTTGGCTTCCTGACTGTTCTTTTCAAATTTTAGAAGCTGAGAGGTGAGAGGTTTGCCTGCACCCGAGTTGACGGCTGTTGCAATGTAGCCGGTTGCCGTTGCAAAGGAGAAGGCGAACTGACTGTCGATACCGCTTTCGTAAATATCGTAAAGCTGAGAGTTGCTATCCCAGTTTTCGCCTACCATGTAGACATCGGAATTGTACTTCTTCGCTGTGGTGTAGAACCAGTTGAGAAACTCTGCGCCGTCGGTGACATCATCGGTCATGTACTTGACAGCGTCAAGCCTGAAACCGCCTACACCTCGGTCAAGCCAGAATTTTGCAACCTCCTCGAAGTATTCGCGGGTGCCGTCGTAAGCTAAGTTCCACTCGGGCATTTCGGGGCTGAACTGTCCCTCGTAGTAAACGCCGGGAGCACTGCCTAAACCCCTCCAGCCTTCGCCGTAGTTAAAGCCGAAGCGGAAGTACTTGGCATAGTCCTCAAAGTTGCCTGCCTTTACCTGCTCAACTGCTGATTTCCAGTATTCGTGACCTGTACCGCAGTGATTGAGAACAAGGTCGAGGATAACGGTGATTCCCCGCTTGTCGCATTCCTCAATAAGTCTGTCGAAGTCCTCCAGGGTGCCGAACTCAGGGTCGATGTCCATATAATCGTCAACATCGTACTTGTGGTAGCTGTCGGAGGGCATAATGGGTGAGAGCCAGATGCCGTCGCATCCAAGGTCGGTATCGGTGTTGGGGTCGCCGTCATTGATGTAGTCAAGCTTTTCGATGATTCCGTTCAGGTCGCCGGTTTCATCTCCGTTTGTATCGTTAAAGGAGCAAACCCAAATGTGATAGAAGTTTCTGTACTTGTCGTTTGATGGGGTGATTACAGGCTCCTTTGGGCTGTCGGGGCTTTCGGTTTCGTTATTACAGCCAAAGAGTGTAAAACTTGACATCAGGAGCATCAAGCTAAGTAAAATTGCAAGTGCTTTTTTCATAATATTCCTCCGAAAAATTTTATTGCAAGGTTATTATAACTTAAATTGTGGCTTTGGGCAATAGGTTTTGCGCTAAATTTCCTCAAAGATTACCTGTTGGCTCAAAGCGGAGTTTCGATACCTTTTGTCCTCGGTAACATCCTTGACAACATGGATAAAATCGGGGATGGGAGGTTCTATATCCTCGCTTTCCACCTCGATTTCAAGAAAGGCGCGGTCATTCCAAAAGGGAAAAACATCAATCTGATAAACAAAACCGTTAAGGAAAAAGCTGTGGCGGACTTTCTCAATGGGAAGTCGGTCGCTGATTCTCAGAAGGGAAAGAGCGTCAAATTCCTCTTTGGTGATTTCCTCTTCAATTTCCACCCGGGTTTTGGCGGTCACATCCTGCTTGAAGGTCTTTTCGTACTTAACGGTGCCGTTTTGAACACTTTTGCGTATTCGACATTTTCTGCCGGTTGGAAGCCGTGTGTAAATTTGCAGAATCTCCTGCATTTCGTACCGTGGCAGGGTGGCAAGGAATACTGTGTCAGGGTATTCAATAAGATATTTGTACTCAATTTCAAGGGGTTTACCGTTCATATCATCATCCTTTCAATAACCGATGGTATTTATAATGAAATTATACCAATATAACAGCAAAAAATCAATGGGGAAGTATAAGCGTCTTTCGGTTGACAGGAACTAAAATCTGTAATATAATTAGCTTGATAATTTATGTACATTTTTTGTACATATTTTGTCTTGAAAGTTTATATCTTTATGATATTTATCTAAATTCAGAGGTAAGTTATGAGTAGGTTTAACACACGAAAGATTGCGGTCATGATTATTGACGCGTTAATGCTTGTTTCACTTGGAATTTTGGTGAATTTGGTCTTAATGTGGGTGGATATTTATAATAATGTAACCCCCGATGGCAGCGGCTTTTGTCTGCCATGGTCAACCCTCACCTTAGTTTTGGGAATCGAGGCCATGTTCTGCTTCTTCTCGCTCTTTGTTGCCGGTGCGTATTCCTTCGTTTGGCGGCTTTTGAGCAAAAGGAAGTACTTGGCATGTGCTTTGGGTGTCACCGCCGGAATGATGATATCAGTTGCGCTGCTCACCTTCTTTGATGTGAGAAAATTCGCTGAAATTCCACCTCTTGCTTTTATAATTCCTCACTATCTGCTCACCCTTTGCGGTACTGTTACTCTTCGTGCGGTGCTCAAGACGGCGTTTTTGAGGTTTACCGAGGTGGGACGGGAGGAAAGCGGAGAGCGTACACTCATTGTGGGTGCGGGACGCGCTTCAATGATGCTTCTTTCCGACATTGAAAACGCCAAGAACGATCCCAACAACCCCTCCAGGAATATCCTCCCCGTAGGTCTTGTTGACGATGACAGAACAAAGTACGGAAGCAAGATAAAGGGCGTTTCCGTGCTGGGCTCTACCGAGGACATTCCAAAGCTCTGTGAACAGTACAGCATTTCTCTTATTGTGTTTGCGATTCCCTCGGCATCGGAGGAGGAGAGAAAAGAAATCCTCTCCCTCTGCTCACAGACAAAGTGCAAGATTAAGATGGTGCCCTACCTTTCACAGCTTTTGTTTGACGACAACCATCCCCAGCTTCTCAATCAGGTTAAGGACATCAACATCGAGGACCTTTTGGGCAGAGATTCCATCTCCTTTGACCGTGAGGTTATCAGGGAATTTATCAAGGACAAGACTCTCATGGTAACAGGCGGAGGCGGTTCAATCGGCTCTGAGCTTGTCCGCCAGATTGCTAATTACAACCCGAAGAAAATCATCATTGTAGATATATACGAGAACAACGCTTACGACATTCAGCAGGAGCTTCTTTTGGAGCACGGTACCGATTTGGATGTTGTCACCCTTATCGCCTCTGTGCGCGACTACGACAAGATGGACCTCATCATGAGGAAATACCGTCCCGATGTGGTGTTCCATGCAGCAGCTCACAAGCATGTTCCCCTTATGGAGACCTCTCCTGAGGAAGCGGTCAAGAACAATATCTTCGGCACCTACAATATGGCCACTCTGGCTGAGAAGTATGAGGTGCAGAAGTTTATTATGATTTCCACCGACAAGGCGGTGAACCCCACAAATGTCATGGGTGCTACCAAGCGTTGCTGTGAGATGATTGTTCAGTACAAATCTCAGCAGGGCTCAAAGACCGAGTTTGTCACAACCCGATTCGGCAATGTGCTGGGCTCCAACGGCTCAGTTATTCCTCTGTTCCGTCGGCAGATTGAAAGCGGAAAGCCTGTCACCGTCACCCACCCCGACATCATCCGTTACTTCATGACTATCCCCGAGGCCGTGTCCTTGGTGCTTCAGGCAGGCGCAATGGCAAACGGCGGCGAGATTTTTGTTCTCGACATGGGCGACCCGGTTAAGATTACCACTTTGGCGGAAAACCTTATCCGTATGTACGGCAAAGTTCCCTACAGAGATGTTGAGATTAAGTTCACGGGCCTTCGTCCCGGTGAAAAGCTCTTTGAGGAGCTTCTCATGAACGAAGAGGGACTTAAATCCACCGCAAATAAAAAGATTTTTATCGGCAACCAAATTGCCATTGACGAGGAAGATCTCCTCAAGAAACTTGGTACACTCAAAGCCGCTGCCGAGGAAAACGATTCGGAAAAAACAGTTGAGATTCTGAGTGATATCGTTCCCACCTTTAATCATAAAGTTAATTAAGCACGGCACCCGCCGTAATAAAGGAGAATTTTCATGTGCGGAATAGTTGGATATGTCGGTAACAGGGACTGCAGCGAGGTGTTGGTATCAGCTCTTCGCAAGCTTGAGTACAGAGGTTACGATTCGGCAGGTATTGCGGTTTTTGAATCGGGAAAAATAAACATAAAAAAGGCTCAGGGCAGACTTGATGACCTTGAAGATAAAATGAAATATGAGGGAAAACCCTGCGGAAATGTGGGCATCGGCCACACCCGTTGGGCAACTCACGGAGTACCCTCGGAAATTAACTCTCACCCCCACCGGGGAGGGGATAAGGTGACTATTGTTCACAACGGTATCATCGAAAACTACAAGGAGCTTAAAGAGATGCTCATAAAAAACGGCCGCACCTTTGTAAGTGAGACCGACACCGAGGTTGTGGCTCAGCTTCTTGACTTTAACTATGACGGTGACCCTGTGGGCGCCTTGAGAAAGACACTTTCTCAGGTTGAGGGTTCATTCGCTTTGGGTGTGCTCTTTGCAGACCGGGAGGGCGAGATTTACGCTGTAAGACGGGAAAGCCCCCTTATTGTCGGTGTGGCAGAGGGTGAGAGCTTTATCGCCTCCGATGTGCCTGCAATCATTCAGTACACAAAGAAGTACTATCTTCTTGAGCATGACGAAATTGCTCACCTTACCTCAGACGGCGTCAGCTTCTGCGACTTAAACGGAAAGCATATCAGCAAGGAACTGAAGGTTGCGGACTGGAGTCAGGATGCCGCTGAAAAGGGCGGTTACGACCACTATATGATTAAGGAAATCCACGAACAGCCCACCTCGGTTAAGACTACCGTCACGCCCCGAATTTCCGACGGCATGCCCTCTTTGGACGAGTGTGGCATCACAGTTGATTACCTTAAAAAGGTTAAGCAGATTCACATTGTTGCCTGCGGTACCGCAATGCACGCCGGTATGGTGGGTAAATATATCATCGAGAAGCTTGCCAAGGTGCCTGTTATCGTTGACATCGCTTCGGAGTTCCGTTACCGCGAGCCTCTTATTCACAAGGACGATTTGGTTATCATCATCTCTCAGTCGGGAGAAACCGCCGATTCCCTTGCAGCTATGAGACTTGCAAAGAGCATGGGTGCCAAGACCCTTGCAATTGTCAACGCAAAGGGCAGTTCCATTGCCCGAGAGGCAGATATGCTGATTTACACCCACGCAGGCCCCGAGATCGCAGTTGCTTCCACAAAGGCTTATATGGTGCAGATTTCCGTCATGTATCTTCTGTGCTTTGAGCTCGCTTTTGCCAAGGGTTACATCACCGACGGTGAGTGCTGCAGGCTTACAGACGCACTCTGCGAGATACCCGCACTTATTGACGATACTATCGACACTACAAACGACCTATGCCACGAGATAGCCGAGAAGCTTATTGATGCAGACAGTCTTCTCTATATCGGCCGCGGTCTTGACTATGCGCTTTCCATGGAGGGCTCCCTCAAGC
The DNA here is from genome assembly GCA_030533225.1 of Eubacteriales bacterium. Classification (GTDB taxonomy): domain Bacteria; phylum Bacillota; class Clostridia; order Oscillospirales; family Acutalibacteraceae; genus Ruminococcoides. The sequence continues at coordinate 1,735 of JAUNJO010000043.1, read as the reverse complement.
TCAAGGAAATTTCCTACATTCACTCCGAGGCTTATGCCGCAGGAGAGCTGAAGCACGGCACAATTTCCCTTATTACCGAGGGTATGCCTGTTATCGCCGTTGCAACTCAGACCTCCCTCTACGACAAGACCGTGAGCAACATCAAGGAGGTTAAGGCAAGGGGCGCTATGGTTATCCTTGTATGTGACGAAAAGGCAGAGGTGGGCGCCGATGTCGCCGACCACATCATCCGGGTTCCCAAAACTCTGGAGATGCTCATGCCCATGACCGCCATTGTACCCTTACAGCTTTTGGCTTACTACACATCTGTCCTGCGCGGAAACGATGTTGATAAGCCCCGTAACCTTGCAAAGTCGGTTACTGTTGAGTAATACATAGTATAAGCACCGTCATGAGAAATTCTGTGGCGGTGTTTTTGTTACAATTTTGTCAGTTGACAGAAGGCCCTTGGGGGACTAATATAGTCTTAGCCTCGGGGAAGTCCCGGGAAATTTACGAGAGGAGGCGTTGCCGATGCAGGCTTTGGCGGATATCGGTATAGTGCTGCTGCGATTCGTACTGGCAATTTACGCTATATATATAATCTACGAATGCTTTGCGTCAATGCGTCGCCAAAAGCGAGAGGAAAAGCCTCTCATTATGCTTTACAATGAAACAATTAAGCAGAAAATCCCCATTCTCTGTTGGGAAAACCTAATCGGCAGAGGAAAGGGAAGCGATATTGTTATCCAGGACCCCACCGTGTCACGAAGCCATTGCGTGCTTTTGAGACGGCAGGAGGGTTGGTTCATAAGTGACATCGACTCCAAGGGCGGCACTTTCGTGAACGGTGAAGAGGTTGAGGAAAGACGAAAACTTGCCGTGAACGACAAAATTCGCATAGGCTCAACCACCCTTGTACTGCACCGCGGAGAGGAATATGACGAAGAGGTAAAGCACTCATGGTTTTTCTCAAAGGCTTCCTCAAGACCCTCTGTGCCGGCGGTACTTCTGCTTATGATGGTCAATCTTTTCCACCTGTTTATGGCGGTGGAAATCTGCTTCTCCTTCGGAGAGTGGCACATGGACGCCTTTTATATCTGGGGCGCGGTTGCGGTTTTCTCCTGGGTGCTTTACGCATTCTCAAGGGGCGTTTTCGGCAGACTGAACTTCGAGCTTGAGACCTTGGCGGTGTTCCTCACAGGCACCGGCTGTATGCTTTTGGTGTCCCAGGACATGAAGGACGCATATGTTCAGCTCATTGCCGCCGTGGGCGGTGCAGGGCTTTATATGGCGATTCTCATGTTTATCAAAAATCCCGACAGAATCGTTAATTGGCGACTTGCGGTTATGATTGCGGCGGTGGTGCTCCTTGCCATAAACCTTGTTTTCGGCAGAGTTGAGTTCGGTGCCGCAAACAGAATCTACATTGCGGGAATTTCCGTTCAGCCCTCTGAAATCGTAAAAATAGCCTACATTTTCGTGGGCGCTTCTGCTTTGGATCACTTACAGACCAAGCGAAACTTCTTTGAATTTCTCATTTTCTCGGCGGTCTGTGTGGGCGCTCTTGCAATTATGGGCGACTTCGGTACTGCTCTCATCTTCTTTGCAACCTTTATTGTTATCTCAATCACTCGATCGGGCGACTACAAAACCGTAATTTTGGCTTTGGTGGGTGCGGCTCTCGCCTGCACACTTGTGGTGCTCTTTAAGCCCTATATTGCCCAGCGTTTTGCAACCTGGGGACATGCTTTGG
>JAUNJO010000087.1 GCA_030533225.1 Eubacteriales bacterium | reverse complement strand
GTACCTGTAACAACAACTCCCGAAACAACAGTACCTGTAACAACAGCTCCCACTGAGCCCGAGGAGGAAAAAATGGACACCAATATTACAATTTACTTTTCAAATAATGTATCGTGGAAAACGGTCAACGCCTATCTTTATAACGAGTCAAGCGGTACAGAGCTTAAAGCCTGGCCCGGTACTGCAATGACTCTTGCGGGCACTAACGATTACGGCGAGCAGATTTTCAAGATGGATGTGGATGTTTCAAAGTATAACCGTGTTGTTTTTAACAACGGTCAAAGTCAGTCCATGAATGCGGCTCTCTCCGTTGCAAGCAGTGGCTTCTATATCACAACCCAAACCCCAAAGAAGAGCATGGGACTTGGCCTTTATGCGTATGATGAAACCGATTACGGCACACTGAAAACCGTAACTCTCGACTTCCCTGCCTGCGGAAAAACAGCAGCATACAAAAAGCCTATCTATATTTGGACACCTAAGGGATATAACCCGGCTGATACAACCAAAAAATATCCTGTAATCTACCTTCTTGACGGACAGAATCAGTTTGATGACAATGCCCCCTATAACGGCGGATGGGCAAGTGATGAGGTTATAACCTCGCTTGTGAAAAACGGCGCAAAGGGAGTAATCCTTGTAGGTATCGACAACAAAAAATCCCGCGACAACGAGCTCACTCCCGACCTGGGACCGGTTCCTGCGGACCAGCTTGAAATGGGCGACTTCGGCACCCGTACCGGCGAAGAATTTTCAAATTTTGTAGCAGACAGAGTCGTACCCTACATAAACGCACATTATAACACAAGTACGGAGGTTTCCGACAATTACATTATCGGCAGTTCCTCAGGCGGTCTTGAGGCGTTCTACATCGGTATGGAGAACACGGACATCTTTGGAGGAATAGGTGCTGTTTCACCTGCATTCCTGCTTTTTGAAAAGGTAACCTGGGACAAATATCTCAGCAAGTTCGACTTCACAAACCCCGATACACTTCCTAAAATTTACTTCTACAACGGCGGCGGAGATTCCCTTGAAAAGATGCTTTTGCCCGATGCAAAAGCAATGCCTGAGTGGCTTGAAAATCTTGGATATCCTGCCGATAAAATGACCTTTGTTTACGAGGAAAGCTTTGGTCACAATGAGGCTGCGTGGCGTTGTTTAATGCCTGAGATTGTTGCGTGGCTTATGGATTTGCAGTAATAATTTACAGCTTTATGTATATCAAAAGCACCGACTTTTCAGTCGGTGCTTTGTCTTTGCTGTTAAATTTTAATTCTTTCATCTCTTGTGTAGCTTACTTTGACGCTTTCAACATTCTTGTTGTGCATTCTCACACTTTGCACCAAGCCTATTCCAATGTACAGACACATGGTGGAAGTACCGCCTGCGGAGAAGAAGGGGAGTGTAATACCTACAACGGGAAGAAGTCCCAGCACCATCCCCACATTAATCACTGTCTGAGCAATGAGCAGTCCCATCATGCCGTAACAAATGAAAGAACCAAGTTCATCACGGGCTTTAACACCGTTTATGAAAACTCTCACTATTATTACCGTGAGAATCAGTATAATCAAAACGCAGCCGAGAAATCCCAGTTCCTCACCTGCAACGGAGAATATAAAGTCATTCTCCTGTTCGGGAACATATCCGACTCCTGTGCGGTATCCCTGCCAAAGGCCACTGCCTGTAAGCTTTCCCGAAGCAATAGACACCTTGCTTTGATACTGTTGATAACCGTAATCCGTAAGAGCGTTTCCGTCAATGTCCATCAGAGCCAGAATTCTGTTTCTGTGCTCATCGTTCATAACAACATTCCAAAGAATAGGAAGCCCTATGGCCAGCATACAGCCCAGGGCGATGAAATACCTCCACTGTACACCTGCCGAAAACATCATAATAAATGCGATTAACAGGAACACAAGTGCCGAGCCGTCATCACCTTGAAAATGGATGATAACACAGGGCACGGCAACATGACCGAGAAGCGTTACAATGCTTAAAAAGTTTGTTAGAATATTCTTTTTCTTAAGATAATAAAGGTGTGTGGCAAAGGTTACTATGAAAAAAATCTTAACAAGCTCCGAGGGCTGAAAGGTAAGACCGCCGGGAAGCCTGATCCAAGCGGTATCGTCAGTACCGGCAACCGTCATACCGAATAGGAAAACCGCACCGAAAAGCAAAATCGAAACGATGACTAAGATGTACCAATATCTACTAATATATTCATAGTCAATAACCGAAATTATCGCCGCCAAAACAAGACCTATTGCCGCAGCCATAAGCTGTGTCCTTACAAAACTGCCGCCTGCACGCTCTACACTGCTCAGAAGCAGTGAACTGTAAACTGTAGCCGAAACAACAAGAATCCAAAGCAGCTTATCAGTACCTGCGAAGTAGTCACCTATTCGTGACAGAACTTTCCTCATGGCATGACCTCCTTTGTGTTTTTCTATTATATATAACTTTCTCTCAAATATCAAGAAAAAAAGCAATAAAATATCCTAAAACTATTGAAGTTGGTTTTTCAAAATGATATAATCAGTCTGTATGTGATGTATGTGATATACGGATATATATTAACTATAA
>JAUNJO010000042.1 GCA_030533225.1 Eubacteriales bacterium | reverse complement strand
GTCAGGGAATGAGATAGTCAATATCAGGGATATTTCCACAGTCTCTCTGAGAATTGCTCGAGAAATAATAGGTTGCGGGGAGTTTCTTGCAGAAGATATTTCTAAAAATAACGGAGGGCTTCTCCTGTGCGGTGCACCCATAAGCGGTAAAACTACGGTGCTGAGAGATATTGCAAGACTTCTTTCAACTACATATAATCGCAGAGTTTCTGTTGTGGATTCCCGAGGTGAGCTTTCGGCAGTCAAAAGAGGTATACCTCAGCTTGATGTGGGACTTTGTGATGTGTTGAGTTTTTATCCGCGAGCTTTGGGAATAGAGCAAAGCGTCAGGTGTCTTTCTCCCGAGTTCATTATTTGTGACGAGATAGGCTCTTTAGGGGACGCGGATGCAATAATTACAGGTATTAACAGCGGAGTAAATTTCATAGCAACCGCACACGCAAGCAGCAAGGAAGAGCTCTTAAAGAAAATAAATATAAAAAATCTCCTTGATTTAGGTGCATTCAGGAATGTAGCTTTCCTAAAGGGACGGACTTCCCCGGGAGAAGTGCAGAAAATCTATGAGATAGGGGAGATTTTGAGTGCTTAAGCCCGTTTTATCCTTGGTACTTATTTTGTGTACAACCCTTGTGGGGAACTATTTTTCATTAAAGCTTTCAAGCAGACGCGAAACTGTGGAGAGCTTGCTTCAAGGTGTTACTCGACTGAAAACGCAGATTTGCTTTGGAGGAATTGATATTTTCACAGCGGTAAGTGAGTGCTTCGGCGCAGACATAATTCGGAATTTACCACACGACGGAGAAAGTATTTCAGAGTATTGGAGCCGTCAGGTAGACCTGATTCCAATAAGTTCAGGGCTTAATAAAGATGACCGCAAAATTATAAAGGACTTTGGACAAAATTTGGGAGTTACCGATATAGAGGGCCAAATTAATAACTGCGAGCTGTATCTGAGGCTGTTTGAGGATATGCTCAATAACTCCAAAGAGTTGGAAAAAACAAGGTCAAGACTGTACCGAATACTTGGGTTTTCCTGCGGTGCAGTTGTAACATTAGTTGTTTTGTGAGGAATATATGGATGTTGATATGATTTTCAAAATAGCAGCGGTAGGTATAATCGTGGCGGTTCTCAATCAGCTTCTTATCCGAAGCGGCCGTGAGGACCAGGCATTACTTACTACTATAGCAGGACTCGTGGTGGCGCTTATGATGATAATCGGTGAGATAAGCGACCTCTTCGACACAATAAAGGACGTGTTCGGATTTTGAATGTGCTAAGCATATGCGCAGCGGCTTTGGTTGCGTCAATATTGTCGGTAATGCTAAAAAAACAGAACGCTGAGTATTCACTCATAATAACTCTCTGCGCCTGTGCATTGATTTTAACTCTTGTTTTGTCCGAGATTATGATTGCCGTAACCTCCATAAACGAGCTTGTAAACAGGGCAGGAGTAAATCTCAACTACTTATCAATACTGCTTAAGTGTTTGGGAATTTGCTTCATAACCGAGTTTGCGGTGGATGCCTGCAAAGATGCTTCGCAAAATGCTATTGCTTCCGTTACTTTGATGACGGGACGGGTTTCGGTACTCATGGCGGCTTTCCCCTTGTTTGAGGAGTTTTTGTCGCTGACGCTTAACCTCTGCGGAGGTGGAATATGAAGAAGATTTGTGTGGTTTTAGCTGTTTTTATATTGGTCTGCTTCTCTGTGGTTGATGTATCTGCCGTGAGTGATAATGTAACGCATGATTTGGAAAACTCCTTAGGCCTTGAACAGCTTTATGACAGTCTTTCAAGTGATGCGAAGAAATCTCTTGAAAGAATGGGCGTTTACGGATTCGGAAAAGACACCTTGGAAAGCGTCAGTTTTCAAAGTGTTTTGGCAGAAATCCTAAGGATAGCAGGTTCCGAGGGTGTTGGGATATTTTCCCTGAGTGGTTTGATTATTGCGGTTATGCTCCTGTACGGAGCCTTTGAGGGTTTGGGCGACAGTATTTGCAGTATGTCAATGAAGAAGGTTTTGTCGGTTTCATCATCTCTTTTGATTTCCTGTGCACTGCTTGTGCCGGCAACCGAGGTTATAAAGGATGCAACCGAGATGATAACCGCCGCCGCTGACTTTATGCTCGCATATATCCCCATAATGTTCATGGTGATGATCTCCTGCTCAAGCCCTCTCAGTGCAAGCGGATACTATGCTATGATGACAGGTCTGTCCCAGGTAATCGCACAGCTGAGTGCAAAATTCATTGCACCGATGCTCAACGTGTTTTTAGGTGTAAGTGTGGCAGGTTCCATTGTTCCTGAACTGAAAATTACGGGAATACTCAACACATTCTCAAAGTCTGTCAAATGGATTCTTTCCTTCTCATTTACAATATTTTCGGCACTTCTCGGATTCAAAACCCTTATTTCAACCTCAGTTGATAATGTATCCGCAAGGGCAGTTAGGTACACAATGTCCTCTTTCGTGCCGGTAGTTGGTGCGGCACTTTCCGAAGCCTATAAAACAGTCGAGGGAAGTGTTCGGATTCTCAAAAACGGTATCGGTGTCTTTGTTATATTTGCTATAGGTGCTGTTTTTCTGCCCATAGTTATTAAGCTTCTTTTGTGGCTTCTGACACTAAATATGCTCAAAAGCTTCGGTGAGGTAGTAAACCTGACATTGCCCTGCAGTCTGCTTTCGGGTGTTTCCTCTGTGCTTGGTGTGATTCTCGCAATTATTCTCTGTGTAGCAGCGCTTTTCATAATCTCCACAGCGCTGATAATAACCGTAGGAGGCGGTGTATCGTGACTTCTGCTATATCATCCTGTGCGGTTACCCTTGTTTGTACCCTGACAGCTTGTGCGGTTCTGAAGGTGATTGCACCCACAGAGCGAACAATAAAAATTGCATCTTTGGTGTTGGGGCTGTTTCTTCTCGTGAACATGACTTCTCCCTTGATATCAGCCTTTGAAGAAGTGAAGAATAACTCTTTTTCAGCAGATGATACTATACTTAATGACGCACAGAGTCAAATCAGCAATGCAGTTCTCAAGGAAACCGGCGACTATATAAACGCTTACGCAGGAAAGCTTCTTGATTCTCTGGAAATTCCTTATAAAAACATCAAAACAGTAGTTGAAAATAATGATGAATCAGGAATAACCATTCGGTCTGTCTGCATATATTTAGATAAAGAACAAGAGATACACGACAAAAAAATAAAGGACGCAATAACTCAAAGCCTATGTGCAGAGCCAATGCTTATATACAGCGAGGAATGATATGGAAGAAAAGAAAATTAACATAAAAGATTTACTATCCAAAGAAAAGACGAGAAATATTCTGATAATTGTAGGTATTGTGGCAGTGGGGCTGATATTCATAAGCTCACAGTTTACATCAAACAGTCAGGAGAAAACTCAAAATAACTTCAGCACTGAGGAATATCGTGCCACGCTCTCTCAAGAAATACTCACAATGGTGCAGAGTATTGAGGGCACGGGAAATGCCAAAATACTTCTGACTTTAGAGAACTCTTATGAGTACATATATCTTGACGATGACGAAACCCTGCAAAAAGTAATTGAACCGCAGATCAGAGGAGTGGTTGTAACCTGCTCCGGCGGAGATTCGGCAGTGGTGTGTGAACAGGTCAAAGAACTTCTAAAAACCGCACTTAACATACCTTCATCAAAGGTGTGTGTCAAAAAATTACAATAAATTTAATGAACTCGGAGGAAAACATGAAAATCAAAAAGCAGTATGTGGTAATAGCAACCTTAGTTGTGGCATTGGGTGTGGCAGTGTATCTGAATTGGCAGCTTTCAGGCCCCGATTCCTTGAGCGTGGCAAACACAAAAAAGGAACTGGGAGTGGCAACCTATGTGAACAGCTCCGTCACCGCCGATGAATCAAGCATAGATTCTACATCTAAAAACACCGGCAATCTTACCGCAGAGCAGGCAGAGTATTTTTCCGCTTCACGCACAGATAGGGAGGAAACACAGTCTGATGTGCTCACTTTAGCAAAACAGGTGCTTGAACTTGCCGATTCCTCGGAGGAGGCTAAGGAGGAGGCAGCCGAACAGCTTTCAAAGCTTGAGAACGATATGCTTTCCCAAAACAGAATTGAAAGCACCCTGAAAGCCAAAGGCTTTTCCGATTGTCTTTGCTTTATCTCCGACAGTGCCTGTACCGTTATAGTGCCAAAGAACGAAATGCAGGAGTCCTCCTCGCTTATAATCAAGGATTGCGTTAAAATGTCCTGTGATATACCCTCGGAAAATATAGGAATCATTGAAGTTTAGAATAAGATTTTTTCAAAGCGGCGCAATGCCGCTTTTATTTTTAGGTGCACCTTGTAAAATCCCCCTAAATTCGTTGCAATTTTTGTATTATGTGGTATAATTAATGTGGAAATAAATTACTTTGAGTGGAGAGATAAAAATGCCTGATGAGATTTTGAGCAACAATAAGGAAAACGAAACTCCCGAGATAAACGAAGCTTACGAAAATCGCAACAATATTTCACGCTATAAGGTTCGTGAGCAGACTGTACTCCTTACTTTTGAGCGTCTTTTTACCGATGGCGATATTGATGAAATCGCCGATAATGTAATCGACAGCCGCGACGTTTACTACAGTGACGAAGCCATCAAAACCGCCAAGCTTATTGATGAGCTGAAAGATGAAATCGACTCAAGGATTTCCGCACACCTTTCGAAGGGTTGGAGAATATCCCGTATCTCAAAGACCTCACTTGCAATTATGCGTGTAGCTGTCTTTGAAATGTGCTATCTTGAGGAGATACCTGTGTCGGTAGCTATTAACGAAGCAGTTGAGCTTGCCAAAAAATACACCCCCGACGAAAGCAAATTCGTAAACGGTGTTTTGGGAGCCGTCGCAGGAGAGGACGCCTAATGGCTAATGTTTTAGGCATCGACACCAGCAACTACACAACCTCCTGTGCTCTCTATATGAGCGACACCGGTGAGGTAATAAGCCTTAAGAAACTTCTTCCTGTCAAAGAGGGCGAAAGGGGAATCCGTCAAAGCGACGGAGTTTTTCACCATGTAAATCAGATTTCACCCCTTATGACCGAGCTTTTGGGAGATAAAAATATTAATATTCATGCTGTTTGTGCCTCCACTGCACCAAGACCTGTTGAAGGCTCATATATGCCTGTTTTCACAGTGGGCAGTTGTGTAGCACAGACCGTTTCAGCCGCTTTGAATGTTCCTTTCTTTGAGACCTCTCATCAGCAAGGTCACATTATGGCGGCTCTTTTCTCAGCAGGGAGAATGGATTTAATCAGCAAGCCTTTTATTGCTTTTCATGTAAGCGGCGGCACAACCGAGGCAATTTTGGTAACACCCTCCGAAAAAGACATAATAAAATGCGAAATCATCGCCGAAACCCTTGACCTAAACGCAGGTCAGCTTATTGACCGTATCGGTGTACTTATGGGGCTTTCTTTTCCCTGTGGAAAGGCTTTGGAGGAGCTTGCCCTAAAGTACACAGGCAAAATAAAGGTGAAACCGGTGCTCAAGGAGCAGAACTGTCACCTAAGCGGATTTGAAAATAAACTTTCCCGAATGTATGAAGAATCGTCAGACAAGCCTATGGTCTCTGCCTATACTTTGGCGTATGTGGAGGCAACAATCAGCGCAATGACCGAGAGATTGCTTCAAAAGTACGGAAAACTTCCGGTAGTCTTTGCAGGCGGTGTAATGTCCAATTCCATAATCAGAGATAAACTTTCGAAAAAATTTGACTCCTCCTTTGCTAAACCTGAGTTTTCCTGTGACAATGCCGCAGGAGTAGCAATTCTTGGATATTTTAAGAGTGTGGGATAAACTATGATTGATGTGAAAAAACCGTCGTTTATAACTGTATCACAACTTAATTATTATGTTAAATCTCTCCTTGACGGTGATACGAACCTCCGTTATGTTTTTGTAAGCGGAGAGATAAGCAATCTTACCGACCACTATTCAAGCGGTCATATTTACCTATCATTAAAGGACGAGAAATCCACAGTCAAGGCTGTTATGTTTTCCTACAGCGCCAAAAACCTGAAGTTCAAGCCTCAAAACGGTATGAAGGTTATAGTAAGAGGAAAGGTAACCCTCTATGAAGCCACGGGACAGTATCAGCTCTACATTGAGGATATGCAGCCCGACGGTGTGGGTGCTTTGACTTTGCAGTTTGAACAGCTCAAGGAAAGGCTTGAGAAAGAGGGACTTTTCGATAAGAAGCACAAAAAACCGATTCCGCAATTTCCTAAGATTATCTCGGTTATAACCTCACCCACAGGTGCGGCTTTGCAGGATATAAAAAATATCCTCACAAGGCGTTGGCCTTTTTCGGAAGTTCGTGTAACTCCCGTGCTCGTTCAGGGCGACAGCGCACCGGAGATGCTCACCGCTGCTGTAAAGAAAGTGGATGCGGAAGGTGAGTGTGATGTAATCATCATCGGCCGCGGCGGAGGCTCAATGGAGGATTTGTGGGCGTTCAACAGCGAGGACTTAGCTCGGGCAATCTTTGACTGCAAAATTCCTGTTGTATCCGCAGTAGGTCATGAAATTGACTTTACAATTTGCGATTTTGTGTCCGATATGAGAGCGCCTACTCCCTCGGCCGCGGCGGAAATTGTAACCCCTGACCGTTTTCAGCAGATGGATTTACTTATGCGTCAGCGTCAGTATCTCGAGGCATTGTCCGACAATTTTTTGCAAAAATACGAAACGGAACTTTTGCATTTTTCCGATACATTAGAAAAGCTCAACCCCACCTATGGCTTTAATGAAAAAGTGCGTGAATTTGAGAGAATGTCGGAAATCTTCACCTTAGCAGGAGAGAAATATATTTCCGAAAAAGAAAGATCTCTCTCCGAACTAAAGCACAGACTCTTTGCTATCAACCCGACCGATGTGCTAAGTCGCGGATACTCCGTAACAACGAAAAACGGAAAGACGGTATATTCCGTAAAAGAATTATCATCAGGCGACAGCATAAAAATAACCCTAAGCGACGGAAGCTTAAGCGCAACTGTAGATTAAAAGGAAAGGCAGGCAACACAAATGGCATTTGCTCATCTTCATCTTCACAGTGAATACAGCCTTCTTGACGGTGCCTGCCGTATAGGTGAAGCAGTCAGCACTGCAAAAGAAAGGGGACAAACCGCCATAGCAATTACCGACCACGGCGTTATGTACGGAGTAATTGACTTTTGGCGGGAGTGCAAAAAGCAGGGTATAAAGCCCATAATCGGCTGTGAAGTCTATGTTGCGCCCAGAAGCAGATTTGATAAGTCCCCCGAATTTGACAGGGAATATTATCATTTGGTGCTGCTTTGCAAAGACAACAAAGGCTACGAAAATCTGACAAAGCTTGTGTCCTTGGGATTTACTGACGGGTTTTATGTAAAACCCCGAGTTGATAAGGAGATACTCAAAAGGTATTCCGAGGGATTAATCTGTCTTTCTGCCTGTCTTGCAGGGGAAGTGCCAAGCAAACTCTTAATCGGAGACTACAAGGGTGCCAAAAATTCTGCCCTTGAGTATATGGAGATTTTCGGCAGGGAAAACTATTATATAGAAATCCAAAATCACGGTATTGAGGAACAAAAACGAATCCTTCCCTTGTTTTCTAAGCTTTCCGAGGAAATCGGAGTACCTCTCGTGGCTACAAATGACTGTCACTACATCAGCAAATCCGATTCAAAACCACAGGAAATACTAATGTGCATCCAGACTAACCACACCCTGAAGGATGAGGATAGGATGCGCTTTGAAACCGAGGAATTTTATATCAAGTCCGAGGAAGAGATGCTCAGAGCTTTGCCGGACTTTACAGAAGCCATAGAAAATACTCAGAAGATCGCCGACAGATGCAATGTGGAGTTTGAGTTCGGCAAAAGGAAACTTCCCGTATTCGATGTGCCGAATGGGGAAGACCACTACGAATACTTCCGCAGACTTTGTTTCAGCGGACTTAAAAAGCATTACGGGGAAAACCCCGACGAATCCATTTTGCAAAGACTCGAATATGAGCTTTCCACCATACGCAAAATGGGATTTGTTGACTATTTTCTCATTGTCAGCGACTTTATTAATTATGCCAAATTTCAGGGAATACCCGTGGGCCCGGGCAGAGGCTCAGGCGCAGGTTCGCTCTGTGCCTACTGCATAGGCATCACAGGTATTGACCCTATTAAGTACGACCTTCTCTTTGAAAGGTTCCTGAATCCCGAGCGTGTGTCCATGCCCGATTTTGATATCGACTTTTGCAAGGACAGGCGTGGTGAAGTTATAGATTATGTAATCCGCAAGTACGGTTATGACCATGTGGCACAGATAATTGCCTTCGGTACAATGGCGGCAAAAGGAGTTGTGAGAGATGTAGGCAGAGCCTTGGGACTGCCTTACAGCACCTGTGACAGAGTGGCAAAGCTTATTCCTTTTGACCTTAACATGACGCTGAAAAAGGCCATGTCATTAAGCCGTGAGCTTCGTGAACTTTACGATACCGATTACGAAATACACGAGCTAATCGACTATTCCATGCGACTTGAGGGTATGCCGAGACACGCCACTACTCATGCGGCCGGTGTCATAATTGCCGACAGGCCTGTATCTGATTATGTACCTCTTGCGAAGAACGATGAGCAGATAGTTACGCAGTTTACCATGACTACTTTGGAGGAACTGGGACTTCTCAAAATGGACTTTTTGGGACTTCGCAACCTGACAGTCATCGACGATGCGGTAAAGCTTATTAAAAGAGATAATCCCGACTTTACTCTTGAGGGAATTAATGAGTGTGACAAAGGTGTTTTTAACATGATTTCAGCAGGAAACACCGAAGGAGTGTTTCAGTTCGAGTCGGGCGGAATGAAGAATGTTCTCACTCAACTTTGCCCTGAATCAATCGAAGACTTGATTGCGGTTATATCCCTGTACCGTCCGGGACCTATGGACAGTATCCCCACTTATATCGAAAACCGCCATCACCCTGAAAAAATAACCTACAAGCACCCAAAGCTTGAAAGCATACTGAAGGTTACTTACGGCTGTATTGTCTATCAGGAACAGGTAATGCAGATTTTCAGAAGTCTTGCAGGCTACTCCTTTGGCAGAGCAGATATTGTCCGCCGAGCCATGAGCAAGAAAAAGCATGATGTCATGGAGAGCGAGCGTGAAATATTCATCAACGGTTTAGTAGGGGATGATGGGGAGATTTTGGTGGAAGGATGCATCCGTAGGGGTGTCAGCAAGGAAATTGCCGAATCCATCTACGAAGAGATGAAAAGCTTTGCTTCCTATGCTTTCAACAAGTCTCATGCCGCCTCCTACGCATATATATCTTACCAAACTGCGTGGCTCAAGTATCACTACCCCAAAGAATACATGGCGGCACTTCTGTCAAGCGTGCTTGATAACCAAAACAAGATGGCAAGCTACATCACCGATTGCCACCGCATGGGCATAAAGGTACTGCCTCCCCATGTGAATTCGAGTTTTCACGGCTTCACCGTGTCCGGCGGTACTATACGCTACGGACTTATGGCGATTAAGAATCTCGGCAAGAGTTTTATAGATTCTATAATTGATGCAAGACGGGAAAAGCCTTTTGAATCCTTGCAGGATTTTTGCGGTAGGATTTACTCAAAAGGTATGAATTCCCGGGCTTTAGAGAGCCTTATTAAGTGCGGTGCTCTTGACAATTTAGGCGCAAACCGCCGTCAGATGTTAAGCGTTTCAAAGCAGGTGCTTGAGGATATTGAGTACGAAAAACGCCGAAACATGGACGGACAAATGTCACTTTTTGAGTCTGCGCCGAGCTTTCGCGAAACTGCCTCGGTTAAATATCCTCCCTTAGATGAGTTTAACCTGACGGATTTACTCAATATGGAAAAGGATATGGCGGGAATGTACCTTTCGGGCCATCCTCTCTCAGAGTATGAATGGTATTCCCAAAAGCACAAGACCGACAGAATAGGCGATATAATTACCTCCGAGGGAGATAAGAATTACACCGACAATCAAAAGGTGTATATCCTTTCAATTATCACTAAATTCCGTACCCAAATCACAAAGCAAAATCAGATGATGGCTTTCGTTACCGTTGAGGACAGGTCGGGTATTATCGAGCTTATTGTTTTCCCGAAGGTGCTGGATAAATTGGGACAGCTTTTCTATGTTGGCTCTGTTGTGGCTATAGAGGGAACACTGAGCCTTCGTGAAGACGAAGACCCTAAAATCCTTGTGAACAATGCCATGAAAGTCGAAAAGGATAAGAGTTATAATTCTTCTTCGGAAATTAAAAAGCCCGCATATGACAGTGTCAGTTCTCTGCCGGTGACTATGCCGACAAATAACAAACCGACAGAAGAATTTGAAGATTATTCCAAAGCAACAGGTTTATACCTAAAGGTCGATACAAAGGACGGCAAGCTATTTAAGATAGCCGAAAACCTTGTCAGTATCTTCGAGGGCAGCACTCCTGTGTATTTTTATCTTTCCGAGGATAAAAAGGTTCTCAAAGCTCCTGTCAGCCTTTGGGTAGAGCTAAACGATGTGCTGATGGGTGAACTTCGATTCCGCTTGGGGGAGGACGCAGTCAAGCTAAAGTACAATTAATTTATCTTAAAAAGAATTATAAGTGTATATTTGGATTATATTTCATAAAAAAACAGAAAAAGACTTGAATTAGTCTTTGGTTTCTGTTATCATTTATTTGTATGTTTTTACTATTTTATTAACTAATTTCCCGGGGGGATTAATATGTCTAATAACGCAAATTCTATTGCTGTGCTTACAAGCGGTGGTGACGCACCCGGAATGAACGCGGCTGTTCGTGCTGTTGTTCGTTCTGCAATTAACCGCAATCTTCAGGTTTACGGTGTTAAGCGCGGTTACAACGGTCTTCTTAACGGCGATGTGGTTGAGATGAACCTTCGCTCGGTTTCTGATATTATCAACCGCGGCGGTACAATCCTCTACACCGCAAGAAGTGAAGAATACAACAC
Source organism: Eubacteriales bacterium (assembly GCA_030533225.1). GTDB lineage: Bacteria > Bacillota > Clostridia > Oscillospirales > Acutalibacteraceae > Ruminococcoides. The sequence goes on along the minus strand of JAUNJO010000042.1, from coordinate 3,957 downwards.
TCCCGCGGGTGTGAAGAAGGCTGCTGACTATTGCCGTTCCTTAGGTGTTAAGGGCGTTGTTGTTATCGGCGGTGACGGCTCTTTCCGCGGTGCCCGTGATCTTTCCGGCGCAGGCATTCCCTGTGTTGGTATTCCCGGTACTATTGATAATGATATCGCTTGTTCTGAATACACAATCGGCTTTGATACCGCAATGAATACAGCACTTGAGATGGTAGACCGTATTCGTGATACTGCTCAGTCACATGACCGTTGCAGTATTGTTGAGGTAATGGGCAGACGCTGCGGAGATATCGCTCTCCAGACAGGTATTGCCTGCGGTGCAACCTCTATTCTCGTGCCTGAGAAACCCCACGATATTGACACGATGGTTGTTGATAAGATTCTCAACACCAAAGCAACCGGCAAGAAGCACTTTATTGTTGTTGTTGCCGAGGGCGTTGGCGGTACTGCCGAGATGGCTAAGTATGTTCAGGAGAAGACAGGAATCGAAACAAGAGCTACTGTTTTGGGTCATGTTCAGCGCGGCGGTTGTCCCACACTTCGCGACAGAGTTATGGCAAGTGCTATGGGCCATCATGCTGTTGAGCTTCTTTACAATAACATCGGCAACCGCGTTTGTGCCCTGCAAAACGGAAAGATAGTTGATTTAGATATCACCGAGGCTCTTTCAATGCAGAGAGTTTTCGATGACGAGCTTTACAATATCGCTATGGATGTTTCTATCTAAGACTTTTTGAGTACAGGCACTTTTCGTGCCTGTACTTTTATTTATTCGTAGCCTTGGAGGTCACTTTATGACTGATAAAATTGCAATCCCCTACAACGATGTTTTCTTTTACAGCATCTACCTCAACGAAAAAGACAGCGGTGAAGTCAAGAACGATATCTTCGGCAATATTTTCATGAGGTATCTCAGTACACTTCAGCCGATTTCCAACCGACTGTTCAGAATTACCGGCGGGGATAAGTATGAATACAGTTTTTCCTTTATTTCCACACGGCCTCTTTCATGGCGCGTAATCAAAAACCGCCGTGTTATTGAGGATCTTGAGTATCTCACAGAGGATAAATTCTATCTCAATTACTACGATGACCAGGGCAAAGATGTTAAGCGTGTAATATTCAGCAAGGATAATAAGTGGCTAAAGACCAACTACTACAACAGTATTTACGGAGACAATCTTCTTTGCTCCATAGTACCCATGGAGCATAACGGTGAAACCGTAATTCTTCTTTATCGCACAGGCGCAGTCTATCCCGTAACTCACTACTGCTTAAAGCAGGCAAGCTGTAAAACTGTCCATGACAGAGTAATGTCAAGAGTTCCTCGTCCCGAGCTTTCAGCCCTTACCAACTACGGAATTATCCATTTTGGCACAGAGGAAACACTCAATATCTACAATCAGGTATTGCTCGAAGAGGAACGCAGATACTCAGAGGAAACAAAACCCGAGGTTTTTACCACCGATGATGATGTAGCAGGCGGTTTCTGTTTTACAGAGGAAAGCTTTAACGGTAACGGCGGTTCTTTTAACATTGCTGAGGCTCTTGAGCTTACCGAGTCTGACCGACCCATAGGAGAAACACTCACAGCAGCAAAAGAGGAAGAAAATGAAATCACAGAAGCTGACGCTTCTGAAGAAACCACCTATTCTCAGGTGCTGAAAATCCCCGAAAACAGCAGTGAGTATTCTTTGAACGGCGACCTTTCTGCCGCTATTGATATTATCGAGAATGTAACAAGTATTCACATTGAGGAAGCCCTTGTTTTAGATGCCGAAAAGCCTGAGAATTCACAGGAAGTAATTAATGCGCAGTCAAGCGAAATTGAGAATATTACAGACGAGGCGGACACAAAAGACGAAAGCTCGGTATCGGGCGATGAAATTACAACTGAAACATCAGAGCCTGAAGTGTCCCTTGATGCCGACGCTCTAAAGGATGAAGAAGCTCCCCAAAAGCCTCATGCCGAAGACTTGCAGATTCCCACTGCAAAGCCTGATGATGACGATGTGGATGAATATGTAAAGTCAATCATAGATTCGCTTCTGAGTAATGCAAAATCCGCTGTTTATGAGTATTCTAAGGGTGAAAGCGACAGTTTCTCACAAAGCACAGTTGAACCTCATAACGCAAATATACAGTGGGTTTCAGGCAATGAAGCCCTTGACAGTGCAAAGGTGCCTGCAAAGATTATCGAGAGCAACGAAGATAAGTATTATTTCTATGGCGAGTATAGTGATACAGGCAGAAACGGCAGGGGAAAAACCCTTATGGAAAACGGCTTTACCGCCTATGAGGGAGATTATCTTGACGATCTGCGTCACGGCAAAGGCAGTTTTTACTTTAGAAACGGTGACCTTTGTTACTATGGAAATTGGAGCAAAAACAAGCGCCAAGGCTTCGGCGTCGGCATAAGCTCGGAGACCGGAATAACTCATGTGGGTAATTGGTCCGAGAACAAGCCGCAAGGTGTAGGTGTGCGTTTTGATAAATTCGGCAACTTCCTTTATCTCGACTCAAAGAGTGAAAAGGTAAACGGTGGTATTCGGGTAGTGGGATTCACCGACAAGTCGTTAACCGTGGAATTTTACGACGAAGAAACCCTTTCAATGATTAAAAAGGAAATTTTTATTGATGATTTGAAATAGCAACATAAAATCAAAAATTCAGCACATAATATTACCGTCCTTATAGAAAATGAGGGCGGTAATTTTACATCTATGAGGTGAATTATGAGAAAGATTATTGCATTGGCTTTGGCTACAATATGTACTTTAATGATGCTGTACGGCTGCAGTAAGGACAATGGTGGTACAAATACAACCACAGTGCCCCAAAAGACCGAAAGCTCCGTCAATAACGGCACAGTTACAGACACAGACGGTTTCATCGGCAACGAAGAATCAACATCAAACCCCGCAATGCCAAATGAAACAACCCCAAATAATGACAACAACATGGGCGAAACAATTATGAGCGATGCAAGGAATATCGTTGATGATGTTCTTTGAGTCAAAAAAATATGAGCAGGACCGAAAACCACATCGGCCCTGCTTTTTTATACCTGACTGAGTTCTTTTCTCAGCCTTTGAAGTATTTTCTTTTCGAGCCTTGATATGTAGGACTGTGAAATTCCCAGCATATCTGCCACCTGCTTTTGAGTGTGCTCCCGTTTTCCGTTAAGTCCGAAACGCAATTCCATTATGGTGCTTTCTCTTTCGGAAAGTCTTGATATTGCAACCAAAAGCTCCTTTGCCTCAATCTCTTTCTCTATGTTGATGTTCACTGTGTCGCTGTCGCTTCCCAAAATGTCGCAAAGCAATAGTTCGTTACCGTCCCAATCGGTGCTCAGAGGTTCGTCAATGGAAACCTCTGCCTTCATATTGCTTGTTTTTCGTAAAAACATGAGGATTTCATTTTCAATACACCTGCTGGCATAGGTCGCAAGCTTTATGTTTCGCTCCGGAGAGAATGTGTTTACAGCCTTGATAAGCCCTATTGTGCCTATGGAAATAAGGTCCTCTACAGATACCTGAGGACTTTCAAATTTTTTCGCTATGTAAACCACAAGCCTTAAGTTGTGTACAATCAGCTTTTCTCTTTCTTCCTCGTGACCGCTGATAATATTTTCCATAATTTTTGTTTCTTCCTCACGGCTTAGGGGAGGGGGCAGAGTTTCACTGCCGTTAATATAGAAAACTTCATTTTTAGGTGAAAACTTATTTCTGATTTTTCTTATTGCGTTTTTTATGTAAATACTCAGTTTGCTGTATCCAAAAATTTTCATATTATTGAAGCAGCTCCAATCCCATAATTGATTTTACTTCTCCCTTTAGTTTTTCCTCACATAACCCGATGTAACATCCTCCCGGAACTTCCTTGCCCCTTATGTATAGCCTGTGCGTCTTGAATCCGTAGATAATCCCCTCCTTCGACATAGTGCCGAAGGGG
>JAUNJO010000005.1:28968-56349 GCA_030533225.1 Eubacteriales bacterium | reverse complement strand
TTGGTACTTCCCTCAGTCTTTTGCTTGTCCTTTGAATCCTTTGTGGGATATGCGAAAATCAGGACGGTTGTGTCGGGAGTGGACTTTATTATTGAGATGAGGGAATCGTAATCTTCCTTTGTGAGTTTTTCGATGTTCAAATCTCGGCACAGAACACAGTTGTACTCTGTCATAAAAGGAACTGCACCCACTGCTGCCGCAAGTAAGTTTAGGTCAGGATTGCCCGAATACTCATGGAATGAGAACTCAGATGGATTCTCCCCCACCACCGCCTTTACTAGCTCATTCATGTAAAACTTTACAAGGTACTTTTCATCGCCGTATATCACATATATACTATTGAACTTTTTTTGTGAAATATGCTTCTTAAATGATTTTTCATCGTAATGGGCCACGAAAATCACCTCTTTACCGTAAATTTGTAATCGTTTCTGAACAAAACTTCTTCTGCTATTTCATTTGCAGTATTTACCGCCGCTTCGTCTTCCCCGATTATTTCGGGCAGGACCAACCTTCGGCAGGAGAGAAGCTCTGCATTCTTTGGTATATCGGGAGATATAACCGTATCTGCGTATCCGTACCGTTTTGGAATATTGCTGATGTCGGCATATCTGTGGACAATCAGGATACTGCTCCCGTACATATCAATATATTCAAAGCTATATTTCTTATCAGGAATTATGTCAACCGTTCCCAAACCCCACAGATCCACACTCTGTGCATTTGTGAAAACTTCGGTTTGCGGATATATCAAAAGCACTTCTTCATGCTCTTTCCTGTCATTACCACTATCATACAGCAAAACTTCTCCGTAGTCAAATGATGAAAGCAGAGAAATCATAATGCCGTCTGCATTTATGCCGCCGTTGTTTATTAATATATCTTCATCGGTGGTGTTTGCAAACTCCAAATCGTCAATCAATCTGCGTTCTGCGGATTTACTCCCGTAGGCGGACAGGACACAATGACCTTCTTCGCTTTCCAAAACCGCATAAAAACTGCTTTTTGTATTGTACACGGTCACATCCACATCATGCTTATGGATGTTATTATATGCAACCGAGGAGATTATCAGAAAAATTGCAGAAAGCGCGGCTACAGTAGGAATAACAAATTTCTTCGGCGCTTTTTCCCCAAGCTTTTTTGTTAGAATTGCCCCTATTAAGGACAATACAACCGTAAATACAATCCAGTAGAGGAAGTAGCTGTCCTCAGTGTTTATGTAGGCAAACGGCAGTTTGCTTATACTCTCGCAGAACGATATCAGCACCGAGTAAAAGCGCTCTATAAAGAAAGCACAAATATCTGAAAGAAAAGGCATAAAGAGTATAAAATGAAAAATACCGCACAAAGCAACCAGCACAAGCACTACATTCATAAAGGGAGCAACCACCATGTTGGTGATTAGAGAAACGCCTGAAACTCTGTTAAAGGTAAGCACTGTTACAGGGAGAGTGAAAACCGTAGCGCACAGGGTTGTGCAAAAGATTACTACAATCAGTCTTAATAGCTTATTCACCAAACAGAGCGTAAAGAATTTCAGCTTTTCTGCCTTTTTAATAATCAGGTCGCTGAGTTTACTGCACCAAAGTATGATTCCCAAGGTGGACAGGAAAGAAAGCTGAAGTCCCACATCTGCAATCGCCAACGGGTTCGAAATCAGGATAATCAATGCCGCCAAGCCAAGAGAATTCAGAGCGTCTGCCCGTCGTCGAAACATTGAGCTGAGTATCAAAACAAGCTGCATTATCATGGCTCTTCTGACAGAAAAACCAAAGCCTGTTAAAGCGCCAAAACCTATTACGGTAAAGCATAGAATCCCTGCAAAGACATATTTATTGCTTGTAAACCTGCGTAATATATAAGCTGCTACAGAGGTGATGATTGAAAGGTGAAGCCCGGAAACCACAACAATATGAGAAATTCCGCATGTCCTGAACAAATCCTTAACTTCATAGGAAAGTGCATACTTATTCCCAAGCAAAAGTGCCGAAGAAAAATCAGCGGTCTGCATAGAAAGTTCATCATAAAGCGCATCCTCGATTTTACTGTTGAGTTCATATATGTATGCCATAATCGGCTTTTTATCAGGGCTTGTCTTATCAAACTTCGGCTCGCCGTAAATCCACGAAATCAAGTAATTCCCCTTTGCTAAAGAGGGTTCATACTCGTTTTTCTCAAGAGCACAGTTGAGTGTAATTTCATCATAAGGCTTTGTGAATATGGGAGTGGATGTGACAAGTGTGAAGCCTGTCGCAATATCTTCTCCGTTTATGGATTTGGTTTTGAACTCATTATAGTAGTATTCTCCGTCTGTGTATCCGGGACACTTTTGCACGGCTACAACCTGCGCCTGCACACCGCTATAACTCTCCCACACAGGGTAGACATTTGTCAGAAGAAAGGTTAAAATCCAAAGGGCACTGAGAACGGCTGTTATCATTGCCACAGGAACAGTCTTTTTCTTTCTGAGTGTCGGATTCAAAATTGATACCAAGAATAGAACGAAAGAAACACAAGCTGTGGGAACTACAAGTTCTTCGCCAAAACAAACAACAGCCATCAGTACTCCAAAGCATGTAAAGCCTGTGAGTGCTAATGGCCGTTTCATAATAATCAGTCCTTAAAGTTTACTTAAAGAAAAGGGGAAGCGGTTCAAGGAAAATGATATCATCGCGTTTTGCGGCATCACCCTCGGCAAGGATTGCTGCCTTGCCTACGATATTGCCTCCTGCTTTCTCTGCAAGCTCAACCATTGCATCGAGACTTGCACCTGTGGAGATAACATCGTCAACGATAAGAACTCTCTTTCCCTTGAGGGTGTTTACCGCGTCTTCCCCAAGGTACAGCGACTGAATTTCGGGAGTTGTGATGGACTTCACCTCAACCCCGATGGAATTCTTCATATAAACCTTGAGTTTTTTCCGAGCGATGATGTACTCCTTACCGCTTTGGCGCGCCATCTCGTATGCAAGAGGAATACTCTTTGCCTCTGCTGTGAAAATAACATCAAACTCAGGGCAGATTTTGAGAAGTGCCTCTGAAGATTTCTCGGTGATTTCAACATCGTTGAAAAGAATAAATGCGGCAATATCGAGAGTATCGCTTACAGGAAAACGCTCAAGCTCACGCTCGACTCCCGCAATGTTGATTTTATAAAATTCAGGCATGATAAAAACCTCTTTTCTTTAGTTTAATTTTTCAGAAAGCTGCTCGCCGCCCAAAAGGTGGAAATGCAGATGAAAAACAGTCTGTGCGCCCTTTTCGCCGCAGTTGTTGACTATTCGGTAGCCCTCCTCGGTGCCGCAGATTTTGGCAATCTCGGGAATCTTTGTGAAGATGTGGGCAACAACACCTACATTCTCCTCGGTGATGTCATTTGCACAGGTCAGAATGTGCTCCTTGGGGATAATTACAACATGGACGGGGGCCTGGGGGTTTATATCCTTAAATGCATAGATTTTATCGTCCTCATACACTTTATTCGACGGAATATCTCCGTTTACTATCTTACAAAAAATACAGTCCATTTCTAAATCTCCTTTTTCGTTTTCTTACTAAATTTTATTACTTTTTATTATAGTAGTCAAGATATTTCTACATAAAACAGCCTGCATTTATGTATAAAAAACAGCCTACACCTAAGGGCGACCAAGTGTAGGCTCATTATTATTAAGATGTCTTTGCCTTAATCTTCTTTTCTTCTCCTCTAATAAGTCTGCCGATGTTTGCTCTGTGCATAAAGGCGACAAAACCGCCGATAAGGAGCATAATAACCGTTGTGACGATTACATAGGTGAGGCTCAAGGGTGAATCCGTCGTAAGTGACGGTCTGTAAATGAAGAAAAAGTTTACTAAAAAGTGCCAGATGGGGACTGAAACAGTACAGGCAATAGAGCCCACAGAGATAATCTTGGTGCTTAAGAAGAAAACAAGGAACACTGCAAGATTCAAAACCAAAAGCCAAGGTGACGGGTCCAGTACAAGCAAAATTCCCGCCATGGTTGTAACGCCTTTTCCGCCTTTGAAGCCGAAGAACACAGGAAAACTGTGTCCTAACACACAGAACATACCTGCAAGACATTTTGCAATAGTCAGGTACTCGTACTTTGAAGCTTCACTGAGAGTATCTACAGCAGTACCTTCCGTACCGACTTTCATAAGCCATACTGTAATGAGAATGGCAATTATTCCCTTGAGGCAGTCAAACACAAAGGTAAAAATCGCAGGAACAACACCTACGCTCCGAAGAACATTGGTAAAGCCTGCATTTCCGGAGCCCATTTTCCTGACATCCTGATTCTTGGAAAGCTTTGTGAAAATAACCGCAAAGCTGAAGCTTCCCAAAAGATAAGAAACCGCTATTCCTATAAGTAATCTCCACCAATAAAGAGTTAAAAATTCCATCAGTCTTTGTCTCCTCTCTCACGGACTACAATCCTTACGGGAGTTCCCTCAAGTCCGAAGGTTTCACGAATACGGTTTTCAAGGTAACGCTGATAGGAGAAGTGGAAAAGTTCAGCATTATTGCAGAAAAACACGAAGGTGGGAGGCTTTGTGGAGGGCTGGGTAACATAGTAAATCTTAAGACGCCTGCCCTTGTCCGAAGGAGGCTGAACACGAACCGTTGCCTCTGCCAAAAGCTCATTTAGAACGCCGGTGCGAATACGCATTGCGTTGGTGTTGGCAACATAGTTGATAAGCTCAAAGAGTCTGTCGATACGCTGACCTGTTTTTGCGGAAATAAAGAGATTGGGAGCGTAGGACATAAAACCGAATTCAAGGTCAAGATTTTTTCTGAACTCCTGCATGGTTTTGTCATTTTTCTCAATGGCATCCCATTTATTGACTGCGATTATACATCCCTTGCCGGCTTCATGAGCCATACCGGCAATTTTGGTGTCCTGTTCGGTCGGGCCCTCCTCGGCGTCAATCATAATAACGCACACATCACATCTCTCAATCGCCATCTTGGCGCGTATGATACTGTACTTTTCAATGGCATCATCCACCTTGTTTTTTCGGCGGATACCTGCTGTATCAATGAAAATAAACTTGCCGTACTTGTTCTCGACTGCAGTGTCGATGCTGTCCCGGGTTGTACCGGCAATATTGGAAACAATGCTTCTCTCCTGACCTGTGATGCGGTTAATAAGAGAGGATTTACCCACATTGGGCTTGCCGATAACAGCAACAGAAATAACCTCGCTCTCCTCCTCCTCGTAGTCACTCTCGGGAATGAGTGCAAATACTGCGTCGAGCAGGTCTCCCGTACCGTGGCCGTGAACCGAGGAAACCTGAATAGGCTCACCAAGTCCCAAATTATAGAATTCGTAAAAATCAGGGTCAGGCTCACCGATTCTGTCGCATTTATTTACGCACAAAACTACAGGCTTACCGCTTTTTTGAAGCATCTGAGCAACCTCAACATCCGTTGCAACCATGCCTGAACGCACATCAGTTACCAAAATCGTAACATCCGCGGTTTCAATGGCAAGCTGTGCCTGACGGCGCATCTGACTGAGAATAATATCATCGGAATATGGCTCAATACCGCCGGTATCAATAAGGGTTGCCTTGCGGTTAAGCCACTCAACCTCACCGTAAATTCTGTCTCGGGTAACACCGGGAGTATCGTCTACAATAGAAATTCGCTGACCTGTGAGCTTGTTGAAAAGGGTGGACTTTCCGACATTAGGTCTGCCTACTATTGCAATAACAGGTTTTGCCATATTACCATCTCCTTTCATATATAAAGGCTATTTTAAGACACTTATTTTCTAATTTAGAATTATTTTAAGAGCTTTCGGAGTAAATCCTCCCCTGAATTATCACAGGGTGTAACAGGTACTCTCAAAATTTCTTTCGCTTCATCAAGAGTCATATCGTCGAGGAACACCTCTTCCCCGCTTCTGAGCATTGATGAAGATATCAGGACTTCCTCACCTAAATCCGTGCCTTTAAGCTGTGCGGTAAGGTCCCTGCCTACGATAAGTCCTGTTACATTTATCATGTGTCCAAAGAAATCATTGACAATGGGGCGGACATTTACACATACTTTTGGGAATTTTTCCGAAAGTTTTTCGCAAAGTTGTTTAAGAAAAGGTGCTGCGCTTTCTCCGCAGGCAATAGTCTTTTGCCTTGTGAGTGTTCTGTCGCCCTCTGTCTGCTCAAGGGAAAATAAAAACTCGTCCTCAAGGAGTGAAATAAGTCCCACGCCGTTTTCAAGACAGGAAAAATCCTCGTAAAAATCAGCATTCGGAAGCTCTCGCTGTGCTTTGATATAGAGTTCATCGGCGGCGAATATAATTCTTCTTCCGAATTTTTCTACACATTCATCACCGAATTTTTCACAGATATTTACCACTTCGTTTGCCGTTTCCTTTGTAAAGGGAGTCAGAGGATAAAGTCCCTCTCTGTGGTCGGTAAGTCCCACGGGCACAACTGCAACGGAATTGACCTGAAGCTCTGTTAAATCTCTGAGAGAACGCTCAAGCTCCTCGCCGTCATTAATCCCGGGACAGATAACAAGCTGGCAGTTTATCACTATTCCGGCATCGGCAAAACGCTTCATAATGCCAAGGGATTCTCCTGCAAAACGATTGTTCATCATTTTGCATCTCAGTTCGGGATTGGTGGTGTGTACAGAGATATTGATGGGACTTATGTGCATCTTAATAACCCGTTCAATCTCGTGGTCGGTGAGATTTGTGAGGGTAATGTAGTTGCCGAAAAGGAAGGAAAGACGACTGTCGTCATCCTTGAAATTGAGTGTATCCCGCATACCCTTGGGCATTTGGTCAATGAAGCAGAAGATGCACTTATTTCGGCAGGAATGCTCCTTATCCATAAGGTAAGTGGAAAACTCAAGACCTAACTCCTCGTACTCGGTTTTTCTTACATTTGCGACTTTTACTTCCCCTGAGGAAATATACTCAATCTTAATTTCTCGCTCAAGCTGATAGAAACGGTAGTCGAGCACATCAACTATCTCGTTTGAGTTGAGAGAAACCAAGGTGTCACCTCCACGGATACCTGCAAGGTACGCACAGCTGCCCTCTATTACAGAATCAATTAATACCGACACAACACTCACCTCCTAAAAAGTCACATAAAAACAAAAGAGCGCCAGGAAGCAGCCTCATTTGCCGCCTACTGCCGCCTTGTATCTTTTGTCATTTGGCTCTGAGAAAAAATTAAGCTTCCTTCTCAATAACCTGTCTGCCGTTGTACATACCACAAGCAGTGCATACCTTATGGGGAGCTTTGTACTCGCCGCAGTTAGGGCATGTGCTGAGTGCGGGAGCATCAAGCTTCCAAACATTTGAACGCCTCTTGTCTCTTCTTGCCTGGGAATGTTTGTTCTTTGGTACTGCCATCTCTTACAGACCTCCTTAAAATATAGTAGTTAATCAATTAGCTGTTTCAAAATCTCAAACCTCGGGTCAACCACGCGTTTGTCGCAGGAACATTCCCCCTCGTTCAAATCCTTGCCGCATTTTGTGCAAAGGCCTTTACAGTCATCACTGCAAAGAAACTTCAGAGGAAGCTCTAAAAGAACATCACTTGTGACTACCTCGTCAAGCTCAAGACGGTAATCGGGTGTTTCAATATAATCGTCACCGTCGTCATCACCGCAAAGGGAGGTGACGAGTCTATGCTCGAAACTGTAGCTCATATTCTCGGAAATCTCCTTGGAGCAACGGTCGCAGCAGCGAGTGTACTCGAAGTCGGTATCAAGCATGAGGCTTACAATTCCCGTTTTGTTTGAGGCGGTTGCTTTAACATTGACAGGTGAGCTGAATGGATAGCTTCCGTCAAGTTCGATATTGCGGAGGTCAAGTTCATAGGAGAGAACCCGGCTGACTCCGTCGCCCTCAAATACATCTTTAAGGTCAAAAATCATATCGCACCTCGAAACACAATGACGCATAATAAAACATCGTCTAATATTATAAACTCAGATATGCGTTTTGTCAATATAGATTTTGACTATATTTAGGTTTTTTAGAGACTTAATTTAACGAAATATCACAAAAATTCGCCGCGACCAAAAAATCACGGCGAATTATATGTTCAAGTGTTATTTCCGATTAGATTTCGTGACAAATTGCCTTAAGTCCCTCGGGAAGCTCTGATTCTGCAGCGCTGATGAGGAATGTAAACTTGGTGTCGCTGTCCTTTGCGAGCTTGTTAATCTTAGCGATGAACTCCTCGAGACCGTCAACTGCTGTGGGACAAATCTTGAAGGTGGAATCTACTAAAATATCGCTGACATCGTAATTGCCGGCACACAGACCGCTTAAAAATCCGAAGAGCATATCATAGCCGGAAATTGCATAGCTGTCAGTGTCGATAAGACGGGCCTTATGAGTGATGTCATAAGTGAGTTTTGCGCCCTTCTCAAGAACAACAACATTGCCGGCAGAAGCTACTGCTGTCTCATTTGCGAGAGCGATAAGCTTCTTTGTTTTACCTGAACCTTTTTTACCGATAATAAGTGTAACCATAATACGTTCCTCCAAAATTAAAGTCTTGCCTCAAGGGCTGCTTTTTCCTGCTCGTATCCGGGCTTACCCAGAAGTGCGAACATATTTTTCTTGTAGCTCTCAACACCGGGCTGATTGAAGGGATTAACTCCGAGGAGATAGCCGGATATAGCACATGCCTTCTCGAAGAAATAGATAAGGTAACCAAGCTCATACTCGGTCATCTCGGCTACATTCAGGACAATGTTGGGAACTCCGCCGTCATTGTGAGCAAGCACCGTGCCCTCAAAAGCCTTGCGGTTGATGAAGTCCATAGTCTTGCCGCAGAGGAAGTTGAGTCCGTCTACATTCTCGGGGTCTGTGCCGATAGTTATCTCCCTCTTGCATTTGTCAAAGAGCACAACGGTCTCGAAGAGGTCTCTTCTGCCGTCCTGGATGTACTGTCCCATTGAGTGCAGGTCAGTAGAGAACACTACGCTTGCAGGGAAAATACCCTTCTGGTCCTTGCCCTCACTCTCACCGTAAAGCTGCTTGAACCACTCGTTCATCATGGTAAATGCAGGCTCGTATGCAACGAGAACCTCGGTGGTTTTGCCCTTGCGGTAAAGAGCGTTGCGAAGTGCTGCGTACTTGTAGCAGTCATTGGTAAATACATCCTCATTATCAAAGTCTGCCTGAGCAGTCTGTGCACCCTTCATAAGTGCGTCGATGTCAGCTCCTGCAACCGCGATAGGAAGAAGACCGACTGCAGTGAGTACGGAGTATCTGCCGCCTACATCATCGGGAACCACGAAGGTTTCGTAACCCTCACGGTCAGCAAGCTGCTTGAGAGTGCCTCTTGCCTTGTCGGTAGTGCAGTAGATTCTGCTCTTTGCCTCCTCCTTGCCGTACTTCTTCTCGAGAAGTTCGCGAAGAACACGGAAAGCAATAGCAGGCTCAGTTGTTGTACCTGACTTTGAAATCATATTGATGGAAACGTCCTTGCCCTCACACAGATCAATAAGCTCGGAAAGAGCGCCGGAGCTGATGCTGTTGCCGGCATAGTAGATCTGGGGTGTATCCTTGGCAAGTGCGTTATAATTCTGTGATTTTAAGAACTCGATAGCGGCGCGTGCGCCTAAATAGCTTCCGCCGATACCGATAACGATAAACACGTCGGTATTGCCCTTGATACGCTCGGCAGCGGCCTTGATTCGGGCGAACTCTTCCTTGTCGTAATCAGTAGGAAGGGTAAGCCATCCGATGAAGTCATTGCCAAGTCCCGTGCCACTGTGCAAAGCCTCGTGGGCAACCTTAACCTGGGGTGCTAAAGCCTTAAGTTCATCCTCACCGATGAAAGCAGCAACGTGCTTATCAGAAAGACGTGTAGGCATTTTAATCTCCTCCAATTTTATAAACATAGATTTTATTAATGGTATTATACAATAACTTCTATCGGAGTGCAAGGTGCTTTTGAATATTTTTCATAAAAAGTCACATATTTTTCACATATTTTTCCTATAAAGAAATAATTTTGCTCAAAAGAACCGCAAATATTTCTCCAAAAGACATTTTATGACTTTCGCTTGCGGTAAACACCTCAAGTTCATCCACAGTAGCACCTTGATTCAGGTAGGTTATGGTTCCGATTTTTACACCTTTTTCCACCGGCGCAGTGAGTTCCTCAGGCAAATTTGCCTTACACTCCAGTTCTTCTGTGTTGCCTTTTGGCAGAAGCACATTCAAAGACGGCTCACAGCTTACAGACACCTCGCTCTCCATACCGCCTTTGACGGAAATTGGCATAAGATATTCAGCCGGCACAGTCAGAGTTTCTACCTTATAATTTGCAAAGCCGTAATCGAGAAGTGTGGCGGCATCCTTAAACCTGCCCGTTCCGGTATCACAGCCCAGGACAACCGCCACAAGAGAAAGGTTGTCGCGTGTTGCGGTTGCGGACATACAGCTGCCGGCACCGGAGGTTGTGCCTGTTTTAAGGCCGGTGATTCCCTTGTAGGTTTTCAGAAGTTTGTTGGTGTTTACAATCTGAGTGGCGCCGCCTCTAAGGTTATCAAGCCATATTGAGCTGTACTCAAAAATCTTCTCGTGCTTCATTAGTTCGGCGGACATAAGCGCCACATCGTAGGCGGAGGTCAGATGCCCCTCCTCGTCGAGACCGTTGCAGTTTTTGAAGGTTGTGTCGTTCATGCCGAGGACTTTTGCCTTTTCGTTCATTTTTGCAACAAACTCATCCTCGGTACCGCTTACAAGCTCAGCCAAAACAACTGCAGAATCATTGGCAGAGGCAACCACAACGGACTTGATAAGGTCATGAACGGACATACTCTCCCCCTCCTCAAGCCAAATATCCGAGCCGCCCATTGATGCCGCATGGGCAGAGGCTACCGCCATATCGTCATATGTAAATTTGTTTGCATCTATGGCTTCAAAAACAAGAATGAGAGTCATGACCTTGGTTATGGATGCGCAGGGGCGAATATCGTGGGGATTTTTCTCAAAAAGAACTTCTCCGGTTTCAGACTCCATAAGTACCGCTGAGGGTGCGGAGATTTCGTCCTCGGACAGAGCATACACCTCTAAAGGAGATAATGCCGTACCGCATAGAGTAAAAAGCATTACAAAGGCAAAACAAGTCATCTTTCGTAAAAAGTTTTTTGAAATTATTTTTGCACGCATAAAAAGCACCTCTTTCATATTCATAAATAAATATGAAAAAAGTGCAATTTCTATTACATATAAACTTTTTGAAAAATAAACTCCCGCTGTACTAATCGGAGAGTAAAGCCGTCGGGAGATATCCCGTCAATCCTGAGTTACAAGGCATACTGCGTGGGCGGAAATGCCTTCTCCCCGTCCCGTAAAGCCGAGTTTTTCCTCAGTCGTGGCCTTGACATTTACAGCACTCAAACCAACGCCCAGTGTCTTTGCGATGTTTTCACGCATTTGAGGAATATAGGAGGCAAGCTTCGGTCTTTGAGCAATAACAGTCGCGTCCACATTGCCAACCCTGTAGCCTTCATTTTCAAGAAGCTTTACCACATCTGAGAGCAGCACCATGCTGTCTGCTCCTTTGAACGCATCATCGGTATCGGGAAAATGCTTTCCTATATCACCCAGAGCCGCTGCACCCAGTAAAGCATCACAAACGGCATGAAGCAATACATCCGCGTCGCTGTGGCCCAAAAGTCCCTTTTCGTAGGGAATATCCACACCGCCGAGGATGAGTTTTCTGTTCTCTGCCAACTTGTGAACATCATATCCGTGACCTATTCTAATCATTTTGCCTTTACTCCTCTCTGTATCAGGAAATTCTCTGCTACTGCAATATCAGAGGGTGTTGTTAGCTTTATGTTTTGATAATCCCCCTCTACCGCGTAAACCTTAGCTCCGATAAACTCAACCAAGGCGCAGTCGTCGGTAAACTCAACACCTGCACTTTTTGTTTTCTCAAGAGCCTCCATGTAGAGAGATTTTTCGAACACCTGGGGTGTTTGTGCGGCTCTGAGAGTTTTTCGCTCAGGTGTGCTGACGATTACTCCCTTTTCGTCAACCACCTTGACGGTAACAGGCACCATCAACGCAACTGCCCTGTGCTCCACAGCACTGCAGTTTGCTCTGTTGATAGCGTCAGGGGTGATGAGAGGTCTTGCTCCGTCGTGAATTGCAAGGAAGTCTATATCCTCGGAGGTTGCTTTTGCACCGTTTCTCACGCTGTCGCTTCTCAGACTTCCGCCCTTTACCAACGCCTTGAGCTTTGTAATATTCAGTTCTTCCGCCACCTGACGGATGCTGTTCATGTCGCTTTCTCTGCAAACTACAACGATTTCGCAGATAGAGTGAGCATTTTCAAACGCCATCAGGGTATGGCCGATTGTGGGGATATTGCACAAAGGAATAAGCTGTTTGCTTATTTCACTCCCCATGCGGGTTGAGTTGCCTGCGGCAACTATAACTGCGGCAACCTTTTTCATCTCGTTCATTATCTCACCCTCAGAAAAAAACTATCATACTTTTAACTGCTGACACTGTAGTTTCCGTTGTACCGGCACTGCCATTAATAAAGTAGCCCTTAATGAAATAAGCAATGGCATCAATGCCCCAAATTGCAAGACAGGCGGCTACAATAAAAAGGATAACCCAAATGACAGTCCAGGTTTGATGCTTTATGCCGTTTTTCTTCTCGAACTTTTCGTCATAGGACTCAGTTTTTGCTTCCTCCTGCTCGGTTTCTTCAACAAGTCTTTCTTCCTCCTCAACGAGATTCATTGAAAGGAGAGTATTGAAAGCACAGGTGTAAAACTCAAAGGGCACCATAAGTTTATATTCTTTTTCAGAATTAACCTTCAAATTGTACGCATTGTAAACATCACCCTCGGGACATTCGAAAGCACAGGGTACACCGTTTTCCTTTAGGGCAGATTCGAGAAATGAGATATTCTTTCCCTTGACCTTAACAATCTCAACTGCGTCTGTGGACTGCACCTGCTCTGCTTTTCTATTACACTCAGGGCAGGTATCTGTTTCATCCTTAAATATCTTTTTGCAAGAGCTACAGTATTTCATAATACTACCTCACTTTTGATTTATAAATATATCATACCACAAAAACATACCGTAGTCAAAGAAAATGACTACGGTATAATTTTTTCATTTAGAGTAACAGTGGCTGAACCTGCACCCCGAATAGTGCTTTTTCCAAAGACTTTTCCAAAAGTGCAAAATCAGCAACAAGTGAGTTAGGCTTTTTTTCGATGTCGTCCTGTCCAAAGGGCACAAAATAGATGTTCTTTGTGTTTAGAAGCTTTCCGATATTTTGGGCTGACGCCCCAAGTCCGTCATTGGTTGCAATGCACAGCACCACAGGTCTTTGGATTCTCAGATGAGACTTCACCGCCATAGTGACAGGTGTATCCGTGATGCCGTTTGCAATCTTTGAAAGGGTATTGCCTGTACACGGTGCAACCAAGAGTATATCAAACATCCTTTTAGGTCCAATAGGCTCTGCGTCCCTTATTGTGTGAATAATCTTTTTCCGGCATACTTCCTCAATCTTCGAAATAATATCTTCCGATTTTCCGAAGCGTGTGTCTGTGGAGTAGGCGTTATCTGACATTATAGGGGTCACATCATACCCCGAAGACACAAGCTTTTTCATCTCTTTTATTGCTTTCGAAAAGGTACAGAAGGAGCCGCAAAGGGCAAAGCCGACGGTTTTTTCCGTCACCTGTATTCCTCCTCAAGAATGTGATAGATTGTGTTTTTCACGATTTCTCCCGCAGTTTTCGGAGCACATTTTCCCGGGAGTGAAAGAGCATGGATTGCCGTAATGCCCATCCTCTCGGCGCTGAAAAAATCAACTCCCCCATCTGCTGATGCAAGGTCGATTATAAGCACCTCGGGTTTGAGCTTTGCAAGAAGCACAGGTGTAAAAATCCTTGCCGGAACAGTGTTGAAGATAATGTCAAATGAGTTTGGTTCTTGAATGTTCTCCGTTTTGGTAAAGTTTGCCCCTGTGGATTTTATCCAAGCGAAGTCGGAGGGCTTTCGGGCACTCACCGTGACATTTGCACCCAAGCCTTTTAGCATAGTGAGAAGAGCTTTTCCGATTCTTCCGAAACCTGCAACCAAACAGTTGGAACCGTTTAGCGTGCCCTCATAATTATTCATGGCGATTTCAACAGCTCCCTCGGCAGTTACCACCGCATTTTCAACCGCAAACTCCTCCCGGGCATAATAATCGAAAATTTCGCCGTGGAGAGAGGGTGCTGCTTTGATGAGTTTATCCTTGAAGCCGCAAAATATTTTCTTGCCTTTCATGGCGGTTATAAGGTTGGGAGTCAGAGAAATTCCGCCCTCTGAAAAAGGTGCCGGAATCCTCCCATCGGCATTTACAGACGGCAAAGGCAGTATTACTATCTCACTCATCAAGGCTGCTTCAAAGGGAGAAGTCAACTCAACGCCTTTCATAGAGAGCACCTTGTCAAATCCGCCTAATGTCACAACATAGCCGTCATCACAAAGACTTCGCGCGCAGTAAAGCTGACGCTTGTCACCGCCGATTATCCCGAAAGAGCTGTAGCCTGATTCCATAAAAAACACCACATTTACTAAGGTCAATCACCTTTGTCTTTAGTCTATTTTATGCATTGAGTTTTTCCTATGATACAAAAAAGCCCGAAGCCTCAGCTTCGAGCTTTCACTCAGTATCACATTTTAAGCTTTTGTACCCTATAGAGAAGTCTTGAGAGGAGCTTGCGGGGCAAAAATCTTGCTCCGAATATTCCAAGCCTGGTGAGTACACCGGGGATAATTAAAAGCTTACCCTTAAGTGCTTTCTTCACAGCATACTTTGCCACATACTCTGCGGTATGGCCCTTTATGGCGAACTTTACTTTGGCAACATCGTTAAATTCCGTATCCACAGGACCGGGGCAGAGAACTGAAACCTTTACATTTGACTTTTTCCGACGGAGTTCCTCGTAGATTGCTTCGGTGAGAGTTACAACATAGTGCTTTGAGGAATAGTAGCTTGAAAGAAGCGGACCTATCATGAAGCCTGCAATGGAGCCGGTGTTCAGGATGTAACCTGAATCTCGCTTAACAAAATCCCGCAGGTACAGCTTCGTGAGAATATGTACCGCGCGAATGTTAGTATCAACTAAGCTTAAGTCCCTTTCAAGAGGCACTTCGTCAAAATATCCGAAGGCACCGAAGCCTGCGTTGTTTATGAGCATATCAATGTTGTCGTCTTTGGTTTCCTCGTAAAGTCTAAGGCACTCTTCCTCCTTGGAAACATCGCAGGAAATACACTTGACATTTACGCTCGTAAGTTCCGCTTTAAGCTGTTCAAGCTTTGCCGTTCTGCGTGCAACAATTATCAAATCCCAACCGCGAGAAGCCAATTCCTTTGCCATCTCACGGCCTATTCCCGAGCTTGCGCCTGTGATTAATGCTTTCATACTTCTTCTCCGTTCCATTGATACAAGGTTAAATCTACTTTTAGGTCATTGACCTCTACTCCCTCTGCTTCCAGCAGCTGTTGTTGTTCATTCACTCCGCCAAACGCAAAAGCCTCGGAGAGCTTTCCGAAACGGTTAACAACTCTAAAGCAGGGTATGGTTTCGGGAGAGGGGTTCACATGCAGGGCGTAGCCTACAATCTGTGACCACCTTGGATTGCCTGCATAAGCGGCAATCTGTCCGTAGGTGGCAACCTTACCCTTTGGTATCTTTTTTACTACTTCGTAGATTTTCTCAAAGGTGTTCATCTTATTACCCCAAGTCAAAGATTTTTCTCGAAGATAATGAATCTGCCTTTACTCCAAAAGGCTTCTCCGACAGCCTTAAATCCTAAAGATTCATACATTGGAAGCGCTTTCGTGTTTTTTGTAAATGTATCAAGGCGAATCGCATCAAAGCCATTCTCCTTGGCGAAGCGCTCAATCTCAAGCATACAGGCACGGCCTATTCCCCTGCGCTGAAAATCCGGGGACACGCAGAGCCTGTGCATAGCTATAAAATGAGCCTCGGGATTTTCCCAATTTGCGGTTTCATACTCCTCCTCGACCTCACAGTTGAGAGCAAAAGCCGCGGCGATTTTCCCCTCACAGATACAAAGGTGCAGGTGGCCGTTCTCCACATCTTCGGTTATAGTTTGCTCATTGGGATACTCATTATCCCATTGGTCAATACCCGCTTTCTGCATACCCTCAACACCTCTTTTGTAGAGGTCAAAAATCACGGGTAAATCCCCTTCATTTGCAAATCTGAACGATAAATTCATGTCAATAATCCTTTGTTACAAAATGTTTTACATCGTTTGTTATGTTTTTTAGTTCTGTCTTCAGAAACTCCGGATAGTAGATTTTTTCTGTGTCAAGCTCTACCCACTCAAGATATTCCTTTGCGTCATCCTCGGTGAAGCTCTTGCAGACAGGTTCGAAATTCTCAGGCACTTTCATGTAAAAGTAAAAGGAAATCTCGTAGATTTTCTTGCCCATATTGGTGCTGATATCGCCCACAAAGAAGTTCTCGTGAATAAAACCCAGACGGTCAATTTCCAAATCGGTTCCCGTTTCCTCAAGAACCTCTCTTTTAACGGCTTGTTCGGCGGTTTCTCCGAATTTAATTCTGCCGCCTACGGAATAGTAATAGTCGTGCTCTTCGTTGGACACCAAAAGCAGCCTTCCGTCTTTCATAATAATTGCACCGACGCGGATATTTAGAATACCGTCATCAATATTTATGCATAAATCTTTCATAATTCCTCACTTACCGTCAAATGTAATCACTTGATTTTGAGCATCCACAACAGCATTAACTCCAAAGGGAACAATACACCTTGGGGTTGCGTGTCCTACATTCAAATTAGTAACAATAGGGAGACTTTTGTTATCTACAACCTCAACTGTGATTTCGCTGTATTCCTTCATATAGGTTTCGTCCATAGGCTTGCCGAGTAAGACACCGCTGATAACCTCAAATATACCTGTTGCCTTTATGGTTTCAAGCATCTTTCGGTACTTTTTAGGAGTTGGCTTTTCCTCAGAGGTTTCAAGGAGCAGAATCTTACCTCTCCACTGCTCCAAACTCGGAAACAGAGAATACTTCTCACATAGGGCTACGGTATCGGGATATCGCTCTGCACTAAACATATCAAATATACTGTCAAGGCAGCCGCCCAGGATTTCACCACTGAATTTTCCTTTGCCCTGCAAAAGAACAAAGCCTTCGTTTTCGTGAGAAACTCTGGGAGTTCCCAAAGCATTTTCGGAAAAGTCCGTTCTCTCCTCGTACCAACGCTTAGAGGGTTTTACTTCTTTTATGGTGCCTGTTTCTAAAAGCTCCTCAAAGTATTCCTTTGAATAGGGCAGCATCTCCTTATCAAGCTCACAGATATCAGCCAAAAAGGATTGACCGTAGAAGGTCTTTATACCGAGCTTATGAAGCATAAAATGGTTGAAGGTACTATCGGAAAAGCCTAAGAAAGTCTTTTGTTTTACAGCCTTTTTAAGCTCGTCATTTTCGAAAAGAAAAGGAAGCAGACGGTAGGTGTCGTCCCCGCCGATAGCGCAGAGTATCATATCAATGCTGTCGTCACGAAAAGCAGAAATCATATCCTCGGCGCGTTTTTCGGGATGATTTTTTATATAGTCCAAGCCTTTTTTTGCATAAGGCATGAATTTCACATTAAGCCCGTACTCTTTGAGCCGCCTTTCTCCAAGCTCTGCCTCATGGCTGACAAAATCCTCGCCGATAATTCCCGATGACAGGCTGACAATGGCTATATTTTTTATCATAATACCGCCTCTCAAAACACGATGTTAAATACTGTTGCTGTCAGAGCTCCAACCTCATATATATAAGTTCCTGAAATCCTGATAAGCGGGAGCAAAAGCCTTTTGGATTTCTGCCGTATTCCACAAAACCGGCTTTTCTGTACAAGGATAATGCTCCGGCGTTTTCGGCAACCACATTCAGTTCAAGCTGAGTATATCCGGCCGCCTTTGCACATTCAATACATGCTGACAGTAACGCTTTTCCGATCCCAAGTCCCCAAAAATCTTCAGCGACGCTTATACCGAAGTCGGCACGGTGCCTCACCTTGTATTTTGTGCCTACCGCTTCAATTCCGGCAGTCCCAACCACTGCGTTATCTACCACGGCGATAATTTCAACCTCGTTTTCACTTTCGGCTTTTTCTTTAAGAAATCGGCTTTCCTCAATAACATCGAAACTGTTTTCGTCCGGATAGGAAAGCAAGTAATCCGTTTCGCTGTGAGTCTTATTAAATATATCATACACAGCCTGTCCGTCGCTTTCCGTTGCATTTCTTAAACAGCACTTTTTGCCGTTTTTCAAAATAATAACCTTATTGTATTCCAAAACTTTCCCTCCTTCGTAGATTTTTAGCCTCTTTCTATTATATCTTTTTCAAAAGGCACACACACTCTACATGGCTTGATTCTCCAACGAGTAACGCATTTCATACCCACTTGTACAAGGGAATAGTGGAACATCGATTTTTGCCCTAAAATGGGTATGTCGAACCGATACGAGTATTGCGTTGCCTTACCAGTCGTATAAGCAAATAGTTTCCAATATATCAAATTTCGTGGCTAACACATCCACTCGACAAACTGAAATTTTACTTATCCAATAATTTCAAAAATCGCTTATCATTCATCTGTTCATTCGTGATATAGTTTCTATCTAAAAACAATGCGTATGTTGTGATTGGTGTCGGGGCGTTCTGTGCTTCCTCTTTACTCTGCAATTGAATTGCTTTAAATTGTATTGCTTTTTCTTTTGCAATCCCCTCTATTACAGGAACATACTTCGCATTAAACGGACATTGACTTGTATAATATAAAACATACCCCATTTCGTCAGTATGGGGATGTTTCGCGCATTCTTTGAATTGTGGTAATGTTGCATTTTCTACAAACGGTAAATACCATAATTGAATACCATTATCAGCTTCATCACAAACTTGAAATCCTTTATACTTCAGAAATTTAGGGTCAGCTAAAAATGGCTTCTTCTTTGCCGCTGCTAAAATACACAATCCCTTTTTTCCTTTGTTTTTACTGTCCTCAATACAAGCATTTAATAAATCTGATGAAAAACCATGCCCTTTAAACGAACCTGCAACCCATAAACAATCAATATACATATATCCATCTGCTGAAATTGGATTCCATGCATTTTCAGCAGGGATATATTCAATAAAACACTTACCTCTTTCTGTACTTTTGAGAAAAACTAAACCATCCTTAAACCGTTCTGACAACCATGCTTTTTTTGAAGATACTTGAATATCATTGTTATTAGAAATCGCACAACATATATGCTCTTTTTCAATATTTTCGTTCGTAACCTTAATATATTCCATTATATAAACCCTCCGTAAATTCAAATTTGTTTACTTCTTTTTCTTTACCTTTGGTGCAGGTAATTCTTCATACATTGAATTAAACAATTCTACAAAAAAATCTTTATTGTCTACATCATCAACCAGTAGCATTTCCTTTGCACCTTCATATGGTAATTCATAGTCTGCATTTGGCATTAACTTAATTGCAGACTTTTCAGGCTTAACAAGAAATCTATCATCATAAATGCCGCCTACTATTTTCCCTTGATAATAGATAATATACTCGCCCATCATCGATTTATAGGTAATATCTGTAAGCTCCGATAACTGCTCTAATACAAAATCTAAATATTCTTTACTCGATGCCACAACAACACACCCTTTCACTGCAAAACTGGAAATTTATCTCACTTCTGTGGACTCAGATACGTAATCGGATTCTGTGCCGACTGATTTAACTTAAGTCAGGCAATATGCTTCACATATCTTTTCTTTGCAATATTCGTTTTTATTTATGTGCCTTAGTCAACAGAACCACGCACTCCACATGGGCGGTGCGGGGGAACATATCAACAGGCATTACCTCCTGAGTTTTGTAGCCAAGCTCTGCGAAGATTTTAAGGTCTCGCGCCAAGGTTGCGGGGTCGCAGGACACATAAACAACTCTTTTGGGGTTCATCTCAGCCACGGTTTCGAGAAGCTCCCTTTGGCATCCCTTTCGGGGAGGGTCAAGTATTATTACATCAGGATTCATTCCCTTGGATTTGAGCTTTTGTGCAGCGAGTGCAGAATCACCGCAGACAAAATTTGCGTTGTTTATCCCGTTTCGCTCTGCGTTTTTCAAGGCATCTTCTATTGCTTCGGGGACGATTTCCACTCCGATCAGGGATTTACAGTCCTTCGCCATCGAAAGTCCTATTGTACCTGTTCCGCAGTACATATCAAGAAGCAAATCATCCTCTTTTAGCTTTGCATACTCTCTTGCGATGGAGTAGAGTTTTTCGGCTCCTGTACGGTTCACCTGATAGAATGACTGAGGAGAAAGCTTGAATTTCAGTCCGCAGAGGATATCGGTAATATATCCTTCACCGAAAATACTTCGGTATTCTTTGCCCAAAACCACATTGGTTTTTTCTCTGTTGGAATTAACAATTACTGTTTTTGTGTTGGGCAGTTCGGTGATAAATCTCTCAACAAGCTCATTCTCATGAGGAATTTGCCTACCGTTTATCACCACGCATATCATAAGTTCACGGGTGGCTTCGCCCTTACGCAAATACAGGTGACGGACAAGACCTTTGTGGGTTTGTTCGTTATACACCGAGATATTGTGCTCCTCTATGAAGTTTTTTAGCACCTTTTGCGCCGCTATAAACTCCTGAGGCTGAAGTTTGCAGTCCTCACACTCAACAATCCTGTGGCTGTGGGAGGCAAAGAAACCCATTTGCACACGGCCCTCTTTGGAAATACCAACGGGGATTTGCGCCTTGTTGCGATAACGGTTTTCACTCTCTGAGCCGACAATACCGTTAATCTTTGTGTCTATTCCGCCGATTCTCTCTATTGCGTCGCGAACTCTCTGCTCCTTAGCTTTCAGTTCTGCATCATATGAAATATGGCAGTACACACAACCTCCGCACTGCTTTGACACAGAACACTCCGGTGTGATTCTGTTCGATGAAGCCTCCAAAATCTCCTCGACCTTGGCAAATGCGTGGGTTTTCTTTGCTTTGAGCACCTTGGCGATTATTCTGTCCCCTGCTGCCGTATGCGGCACAAATACTGCCATACCCTCGTATTTACCCACCCCCGAGCCTTCGGATGAAAGGGAGTCTATATTAAGTTCAATAAGTTGATTTTTCTGTAGCATTTCATCACCGTACATCATAGTATAATGATATTCTAACATCTCGGAGAGTTTTTGACAACCGAAAGGTTAAAATATTCGTAGAGGTATTTACTTTTTCGGCAATTCAAAATATAATAATGGTTAGACTGCGTACATAATTCCACACTTGCAAAAGGACTCTCTCCTTTTCCACAAAGGAAAGGTCTCAATAGATTTGGAGATGACATATATGAAATACGACCACATACTTGAAAACATAAAAAGGATTCACTTTATGGGAATAGGCGGAAGCGGAATGTGCCCCCTTGCCGAGATTTTACACTCCGAGGGTTTTGAGCTTTCAGGCTCCGACAACAGCGAATCCGACACCTTACAGAGAATAAAGGCTTTGGGAATACCCGTTTACATGGGTCACAGGCCCGAAAATATTGAGGGCGCCGAGCTTGTAGTTTACACCGCCGCCGTAAAGCAGGATAACCCCGAGCTTGTGGCTGCTAAGGAAAAAGGCATACTCTGCCTTGAACGCAGTGTTATGCTCGGCATTGTTACAAGAAGATACAACCGTTCTATTGCGGTTGCCGGAACTCACGGAAAGACCTCAACCACCGCTATGATTTCTCAGGTGCTTATCGGTTCAGGCTTCAGCCCATCGGCTATTATCGGCGGAAAGCTCAACTTCATCGGCGGTAACTCCTATGTGGGCGAGAGTGACATCATCGTCTGTGAGGCCTGTGAGTATGTTGACACCTTCTTACAGCTCAATCCCTATATTTCCGTTATCCTCAATATTGATGCTGACCACCTTGACTACTTCAAGAATCTGGAAAATATCAAAAAATCCTTTAACAAGTTTGCGCATCAGACCACAGGTGCTGTTATCTACTGCGGTGATGACAAAAACTCCGTAGACGCGCTCTCGGATGTCACCGTAGAAAAGGTCACTTTCGGATTCGGTGAAGGCAACGATTACAGAGCAGTCAACATTGAGTCAAAGGGTATGAATCAAAGTTTCGACCTCATATATAAAGGAGAAAAGCTCTCAACAGTTAAGCTGATAGTACCCGGAAAGCACAACATTTATGACGCCCTGGCCGCAGCCACAGCCGCCCACTACCTGGGTGCAACAGGCAAGGAGATCTCAGAGCATCTTGCGAAATTTTCCGGAGTTCACAGGAGATTTGAGATTTTGGGTACGCCCTGCGGTATCACTGTAGCCGATGACTTTGCACATCATCCGACGGAGCTTGAGGCTGTTCTCACCTCCGCCATGAACATGGGCTTTAAGAAGGTACACGCTGTTTTCCAGCCACACACATATTCAAGAACCTCTATACTTCTCGATGACTTTGCAAGGGTGCTTGCTATTCCCGATGAGGCAATCATCTCCGAAATTTTAGCTGTTCGTGAAACAAACACCTACGGCATAAAGTCTACTGACTTAGGCGAAAAGATAGAGGGCGCGAAATGTATTGACACCTTCGAGGAAATCACAAAGTATATTGCCGACAACGCAGAAGAAGGAGATTTAGTCCTCACTATGGGCGGCGGAAATGTGTACATGTGTGCCAATATGATTTTGAAAGCGCTTGAGGAAAAGGAAGCATTAACCCAATAATTAACGAAAAAACGCACTGAGATTCGAAAGTTTCTCAATGCGTTTTTCTTTTTAGGTGTAAATTTTCTTTGATACTGATGCACACAGTTTTTTAAGCACCCGGCTCAATGGATAAATCAACAGTCCTGCCACCAGATTGGAGACGCAATGGACTGCATCAAAGGGCAGTCCTGCAATTATCCAGGCTACAGTCTGTTTGAAATCAAGTCCGAACAAAAGCGCCTGAGCAGGTGCGTAAAGCGTGCCGAAAAGAAGTCCGTGAAGCCCACAGACCAAGGGATAAACAACCATGGCTGCCTTTTGGGGAAGCTTCTTTGGAATCAGCATTGCCATTGCCCAAAGAACTGCCCAAATATAGAGGTAGGGTATCCACCAAGGCGCAAAACCGGCTATCACTCCGTTTAGGAGCACATAGATGTAAATGGGAATCAGGGCTTTCGCTCTGAACACAAGGGTGAAGGTCACCGTGAACATTCCCAGCAGATGCACATTCGGCAAAAATTCCATGAGCATCTTTGAGCCGAACATGAGTGCTCCGAGCATAGAAAACAACACAAGCTCGAAAACAGTCAGCTTCGCCTTATTCTTTTTGTCCGTCGGCTTATCCCTCAACTTTTCCTTTTCCATTTCCTCACCTTACTTTGTGTAGGTCATCTCGTAACAGGCACCTGCCTCAATTGTCTCTCCGTCAACGCCTGTCATCATCATTTCGCCGTTTTTGGTGAAAGACCAATAGCATCCGTTTACATCGTAATCGGCATAAATTCCGTTTACATACTTTACATAGAGACCGTAAGGACCTTCATCCCCTGCAACAAGCTCATGCTCAAGCAGTGCTTCACCGAGATTCTCCTTATTGGTGGCAATGTGAAAGGTAACGGAATTGTCCCCGGCTATCACCTTGAAATCAAAGAGAGTATCGCCCTTACCCAAACTTGTTTCCTCTGTGTAGGTTGCGTCATTCCACAGAAGTGCTGCCTCATCAAGCGTTGCCTGTGTTTGGGGAGCGGTTGTGCCTTCCTGAGGTTTTTCTCCGTCGCATGCACAAAGGCTCATGCTCATTACTGCAACGAGAAGAAATGCTACCAAAATCTTACATAGTCTTGACATAGGTTTCCTCCTTTCCCACAACTAAATAAAAAACGCACCCTCCCTTAGAAGATGCGTTTGACTAATGCTTATCAAAACAACATCCTCCTTTGCCCGAGGACGGTCTTTACTCACGAAACCATAAGCATTCCGACTGTTACGGTAATGGCTGTTGCGATGGATTTGCACCATACTTTCCTTATGTCTGCAATACTTGCAGATGTAAAAAACAGAATCGTGTATTCATTTGTGATATTTTTGCCCTTAGGGCTTAATCATTATACAATATCCTTCCAAAAAAATCAATAAGCGCCTGAGCATAAATTCAGACGCTTATTTTTATACTCAATAGTAGCTGTCCCACTCCACCGGCTTGCCCAAATAGGAATTATCCGTGCTTTCGGCATTCTTGGGAACATACTCCTCCAAAACAACGGAAATATTCTTTGATTCCCCATTGCGCTTTACGGTAAAGGTGACTGTATCACCTACACTCATAACTTTGACAATCTCCTCAATATCGTTGCCGGTGCTTATGTCAATATCATTGACCTTGAGTACCAAGTCGCCTGTTTTGAGGCCCGATTGCCATGCGCTGCTGTCACTTTCCACATCATAGACATAGCATCCCATTTCGGAAAGTCCGTACATCCATGCGAGCTGAACGCTGTCAACATCAATAAACTCAACGCCTAAATCGACGCGGCCGCGCACATATCCGAACTCCGCCAAATCAGAAATTATGTCGATGGCATCATTTATTGGTATTGCAAAACCCAAACCCTCCACCTCGGAGCCTGTGGACTTTGCTGATACAATGCCGATTAAGAGGCCCTGGGAATTAAAGAGTCCGCCTCCTGAATTTCCGGGATTGATAGCCGTATCCGTTTGCAGAAGGCTCATGGTTTTGCCGTCCACAACCACATCACGGTCAAGCGCACTGAGGATTCCCTCGGTGACCGAACCTCCAAGCTGTCCCAAGGGATTGCCTATGGCAACTGTCTGCTCGCCCACCTTAAGGTTATCGGAATTGCCAAAGGTTGCGGGAGTAAGGTTTTCCGCCTGAATTTTGAGAAGCGCCAAGTCTGATTGCTCGTCGGCGCCGACAATCTCCGCTGTACTGCTTTCACCCGAGCGAAGCGTCACGGTAATTTTGCTTGCGTTTTCAATAACATGGAAATTTGTTACTACATAGCCGGCTTTATCAATAACAACTCCGCTTCCGGCTCCGGACTTGATGTACTGCTGTGTAAACACACCTGTCTTTACGCTCTCGGTCATAATCTCAACTACGGAATCGGCGGTTTTTTCCACAATTTGAGTAGTAGTGAGGGTTTCGCCGCTTACGGCAGTCGCCCCGTCTTGAGCTTCAACACGGTTGATGGTCACGCCCACGCCCGAATCCCGGGAGATTACGCTGTTTACTGCTCCGTAAACGAGGCATACAGCCAATGCCGACACTCCGCCGAAAACACTTGAAAGCAGAATACAGCCCACAAGAAGCAAAGCCACATAGCCTTTGCCTTTACGCTTTTGTTTCTGGCTCTGCGGGACTTCTTCCGACCTTTTGACAGGCATATTTTCTGTAACATCGCTTCCGTACCATTCGTAAGAACATTCATCCACGGGTTTATTGTGAGTGTCGGAAGTTACTTCCGAGACATCAGAAAACTCCGTGTCGTTGCCGGAAGATAAATTCCCGGCATAGGGATTTTCTTCATAAGTACGAATTTCACCGTCGTTTAACCCATAGTCTTTGTCGCGGCTGTTATCCATAAAATCATCTCCACATATTTGACTGTCTCATATACTATACCGCATAAGTGACAGTTTTATGAAAATGAATTGATTTGAAAATGAAAAGACCCCTGCGGAGAAAAACTCCGCAGGGGCATAAGTATTTATTTGATAAACTGAAGTGTGCCGTCGTCAATAACTAAGTTCCAGGTGCCGTCTGTGTAATCATCAGCACAACCATGAGAACACTGATTATTCTTTTAGTCATTACAAAACCTCCGAAAAAAAATCAATAGGCACTCTCGCCTATTTGCTTTCTAATTTATTATACAATTTTGAGGTGTATTTTCAATTAGCAAAGATAACAATTATACTTTCCCCTCTTTGTGTATTATTTTTTAGCAACGATATGTGTCAGTAACGCAGTACAAAAACTCTGCATAGAATAGGCTGAGAGCATAAGAATATGCTTAAGAAAGGAGAAAAGCAATGGATTTATATAAAGAAATTATGTCCTCCTACGGTCTCTCACCCCTTCCTTCAAAGACTGTGGAGGCAATGGCTTATGTTCCATTTCAGCCTAACGGCGCGGAAGTATATGCGGTTGCCGAAGGTTTTGAACGGGGTACCATGTACCCCACTCTGAACAAACCTTTCTACGGCGACAAGTGTAAGGGTGGTACAAAATGAGCAAAAGAGAAATACTGCTTAGAAAAATATCAAGCTACGCTTTTGCAATATATGAGCTTAAACTCTACTTGGATACACATCCCAACTGCAGGAAAACTATCGCAAAAATGGAGGAGCTTGAATCAAAACTCAAGCCCTTGCGCGAGGAATATGTAAAAGAATACGGACCGCTTATGAGCAGCGAAAACATGAAAGATTACTGGACCTGGGTAAATGCACCCTGGCCTTGGGAAGGAGATTAAATAATGTTTGTTTACGAAAAAAGACTTCAGTACCCCGTTAAAATCAAACAGACAAACCCTAAGCTTGCACAGATAATCATAACTCAGTACGGCGGTCCCGACGGCGAACTCGGTGCATCTCTGCGTTATCTCAGCCAGAGATTCACAATGCCTCTGCCGGAACTCAAAGCCATTCTCAACGACATCGGTACGGAAGAACTGGGCCACTTAGAGATGATTGGCGCTATTGTTTATCAGCTCACCAAAGATTTGACGCAAGAGCAGGTGAAAGCTGCAGGCTATGACGCATACTTTGTTGACCACACTACGGGCATCTATCCATCATCGGCATCGGGCGTACCCTTTACCGCTGCATATCTCCAGTCCAAAGGAGACCCCATCACAGACCTGCACGAAAATCTGGCGGCTGAGCAGAAAGCAAGAACCACCTACGACAACATTCTGAGGTACTGCGACGATCCGGATGTACTCGACCCGATTCGTTTCCTCAGGGAACGGGAGATTGTACACTATCAACGCTTCGGTGAGGCTCTCAGACTTCTCACCGACAAATTAGACTCCAAAAACTTTTACGCCTTCAACCCCTCTTTTGATAAAAAGTGCTTCAACTCAGGCAAAGATAAAAAAGCCCAATAATTTTTTGGAAAGCAAAAAAATCATTTCTTAAAAAGCAGAGCATATTTGGAAAAATCCGTTAAAATAGAGTTTCTTTGAAACCAAAAACGGAGAACCAAATATGCTCTACTGGTATTTTATGAAAATTATAGTCAGCAACAGCAAAAAAACTTCATATAA
>JAUNJO010000005.1:2710-28958 GCA_030533225.1 Eubacteriales bacterium | reverse complement strand
ATTGATTATATCCATTTTCCTGCCGCTTTGCTAAATCAGTTTTTTGTACATTCCGTGCCTATTGCAATAGGCATATAAAATTCCGTGTCCTTTCTTTCTTAACCTTACAGATATATCCTGTTCGGGATAGAGTTTCACAAGTTCCGAATTATCACAGGTTACATAGGCAATAAAGGACACATAATGGCTCTTATTCATAGGGTGATTAATTGTGATGTGATACTCATCATCCACAGTTTCAATATTGATAATATGGTCGTCATCACATTTTTCGGCTTCCTGCTCCGGCATTGTAACTCCGCAGCAGGAAAATGTTCCCTGTCCGACAGAAGTTATGATATTTCCGCAAATGGGACACACATAGAAGTGCGTCTTCCTCATATTTCCGGCTTGATTTTCATTCTCCCTTAAATCCCCTGTCAACAACTCGGAGATTGAAGTTCCGAGTGCCCTTGACAAATCTTCAAGAATTGCTATGTCCGGAAGTCCTCTTCCTGTTTCCCATTTTGAAACTGCTTTATCACTGACATTGATTAATTCTGCAAGTTCCCTTTGGGTGATTTTTCTTTTCTCTCTTAATTCCTTTATGGTTTTTCCTGTTACATAACTCATAACATACACCTCACATTTATCGTGAGTACATTATAATCCGCAACTCACAATATAACAACCTACGATAGGTAGAGTTGTATATTAATAATGTAGGACTACAAACCGGAATTTCATAGTCTAAAAGTTTTTATCAACTATCTCATATATATCTTTTCCGGCTTTTTCTTCAAAGTATTTTTTTAATCTAATATTTGAATCCCATTTTTCTTGCGGATAATAACCATATCTTTGCTTTACATCCCCCATACGTTCTTCAATATCCAACACACCCTCACTGCCTGCCAACGAATCACATAATTGAATTAATCTGTCATAATCACTCATATCCACTTTAGCAAGAGTATTTTTAATTAAATTAAGTTCTTCATCAGAAACATCAAATTTGCCGATGTATTCTTTTGTAGTTTGATTATTAAATGAATGTGTAAGGCAAATTTTAGCCACTTCATCATATCCCAACGACATCATATATGTATATCCGTCTGAAACATGTCCTAAATGTCTAACACCAAACTTTCTACCAATATCATGAAGCAGACCTAATATATATGCTTTCTCAGCGTCTAATTCCTCGCATAATTCAGCAATTTTTTCAGCACAGTGTGCCGCGACACGACTATGATTTCCCCAAGAACCGGGATTGCACTGTTCGGCTTCTTCCAATATTTTTTCAGCCTCTATTCTTGTAGGCATCATATTTCTATTCTCCTCAACAAATTTGATTTTTCGTCTTGATAAACTGGAATTTATAGCTGTAATTCTTCTATAAATTTCTGCATACGTTCGGTCACTAATTCATTCTTATTCAAAGAGACCAATTCACTTCTGCTTACCCACTTATATGCAATGGTTTCTCCATCCTGCAAGGTAATACAGTCTTTATTACAGTTCGTAACGCACAAAAACTCTACATAAATTGTGTCATTACTTCTCACTCGTCCTACTTCGACTAAGTTATCAGACTGAATCCCCGTTTCCTCTTGGAGTTCTCTGATTGCACAATCTAAAGGAGACTCGTTCTGTAATGCTGAACCTCCCGCTGTGGCTTCCCACATGCCACCAAACTGCTTACGTCTATCCCGTTGCATTAGTAAATAGTTTCCATCCGTATGTTTCACAATAATATCGCAAACCAAATGGAATAGCCCCTCTGGGATTGCTTTTCCTCTTATTAATGTTGCATTATGAACCTTATTAAAATCTTTATCATAGGCATCCCAAGTTTCCATGCACCTTTACCTCCTGCAAATTCCGATTTACCGGTCAATTATTTCATAAACATCATATCACTACCGCATACATTTGTCTATAAATGATATCAAACCTCTTAGAGTTTAACTGTCATTCGGACATAAATTGCTTTTTAATTGACCGATAATTTCAAAAAATGCTTGTACGGCTTCCCTATCGCTTGGGATTTATTTGATTTCAGAAAAAAGGTCATTAGCCGGTCTAATGTAGTTACACACAAGCTGTATCGCTTAATAAAATGAGTGTTTTTTCATATATACAATAATTTTACAAAAAAACATGATATAATATATAAAAAAAGGGAGGGTTTCCTATGAGATTCAGATTTTTTGCTATTTTGCTCGCAACTCTTTTTATGGGAGGCTGTGCAGGCGGTACACACAGCTCGGAAAAAGCCGCATATAAGCAGATATCCATGAGTGAGGCTATGCAGATTATCGAAAACGAAAAAGACTATATCATACTTGATGTTCGCAGAGCCGACGAATTTTCAGAAGGGCATATACCGGGTGCAATCAATATTCCAAACGAAAGCATAGGAAGCGGAGAAATTCCCGAGCTTCCCAATAAAAGTCAAATGATTTTGGTTTACTGCCGCAGCGGCAGGAGAAGTAAGGAAGCAGCGAGAAAGCTCGCCGACTTAGGATACACCAACATCATTGAATTCGGGGGTATTCTCGACTACAAGGGAGAGCTTTAGAAGTAGTATTACGGCACAGAAGAACAGCCGCTCAATACGGTGAGTACGGCAATAGAAGAAAGGAAACTCAAAATGAAAATTACTCTCAACAAAGATAAGGAGATTGTCAGACTCATTAAGGAGGGACTTAAAGAGAGAGACGGCTATTGCCCATGCCGGCGGGAAAAGACAGAGGACAACAAGTGTATGTGCAAAGAGTTCAGGGAGCAAATTAAAGACCCGGAATTTGAAGGCTTTTGCCACTGTATGCTCTACTACAAAGAAAAGTAATATACCGCATAACATATTTTTATATTCGTTTTACTTATATCAGGTTATACTAAATATCAAAGCATAGGAGGACAAAAAATGTCAGTAATCAAAATCACAAGAGACAACTTCATCAGCGAGGTAATCAATTCCGAAAAGCCGGTGCTTCTCGATTTCTACGCCGATTGGTGCGGTCCATGTAAAATGGTTGCCCCCATTCTCGCCGAAATAGCCGAGGAGAGAAGCGACATCAAGGTCGGAAAAATCAATGTGGACGCAGAACCTGAGCTTGCAAACCGATTCGCCGTTTCGAGCATTCCCATGCTTGCGGTTATCAAGGACGGAAAGCTCGCAAATTCCGCAGTGGGACTCAGACCCAAGGACGCAATCTTATCACTTCTGTAATTTTTTCTTGAAAGATTTTGCAACTTGTGTTAAATTCATAATAATAAATAAAGGAGTTGAAGTTATGTTTATCAAAAACGAACGGCAAATACCCAAAAGGCTAATCAGTATGCTGATTGTTCTCACGCTTATGCTGTCTTGCTTTACATTTACTGCATCCGCAGGCTCAGTATATGTGACGGACTTTTCGGTGGCCGATATGGAGCTTATCGAAAACTACTCCGGCTACGAATGGAACGATTATAACGAGGAGACCGGAGAATGCGACTTGACCTATTTCCATTACGAGCCGTATTATGCTCTCAGATATACCGTTTCCATGTCTGACGGCACAACCTATGCAGGAAGCAACGGAGAATTCTACGACGATTACGGCGTCTGCTACAGTATAGGCATTGAAAACCCACAGAACTACGAAAACCAATGGAAGGTTGGCAAAAGCTACCCAGTTACCGTTACTCTTTATGCCGACGATACTGAGGTTACCAGCACAACCGCAACGGTAAAAATCGTTGAATCTCCCATTGAAAGCGTCACCGTAGAGCCTGTAACCCTGATTGAATACACCAACGGATACTTCACAGAGGATTATGAAACAGGCGAAGAATACTATAAATATTCCTTTGACAGCAAAATGAATATTTCTATTTTGTGGAAAGACGGAACCACTACCGAAACCGACGGCTACGGCGTAAACTACAATGATAATTGGTACAGATTTGAGACAATTACAAATCAGTCGGCTATAAGTCCTTGGACAGCAGGCAATACATATTCTGTCGAAATTTCTGTACTTAATAAAACTGTTGATGTGCCTGTAACTATTACAGAGTCACCTGTTGAGAGCATCACCGCAGAGCCTGTTACTCTGCTTGAGAACGCCGACGGATATATTGAAGAAGATTACGATACCGGCGAGGAATACTTCTGCTACGAACTCAGTAATAAGATGCATGCCACAATTCTCTGGAAAGACGGTACTACCACTGAAACTGAAAACAGCGGCCTATACTACGATGATGAGTGGTACAGCTTTGATGTCAACACAAATCAATCGGCTGATAATCCCTGGACCGCTGGCAACACATATTCTGCACAGGTCTCTTTGATGGGTGTATCTGTTTCTGTGCCTGTTACTGTTGTAAAAGCTCCTGTTAAGAGCATCACCGCAAAGCCTGTGTTACTGATTGAATACACCAACGGACACATGACGGAAGATTATGAAACCGGTGAAGAATACTATCATTATTCAATCGAGAATAATATGCATATCTCTGTTTTATGGGAAGACGGTACTACTACCGATACTTACGGCTACGGCGTAAACTACAAAGGCGAGTGGTACAGCTTTGACATCACAACAAATCAGTCAGCAAATAACCCCTGGACGGTAGGAAACACATATTCTGCACAGGTCTCTTTAATGGGTGTATCTACTTCTGTGCCTGTTAATGTTGTAGAGACTCCTGTTAACAGCATAACAATAGAGCCTTTGACTTTGATTGAAAACCTCGACGGAGATTATGACGGAGATTTTGAGACCGGTGAGGAATACTTCTGCTACGCAATCAGCGATAAATTACAAGGCACTATATTATGGAAAGACGGCACCGCCACCGAATTTTACGGCAACGAAGTAAACTACGAAGACAGCTGGTACAGCTTTGATGTCACTACAGACCAGTCATATGATAACCCCTGGACAGCAGGCAACACATATTCGGCACAGGTTTCATTAATGGGTGTATCTGACTCTGTTCCTGTTACCATTATTGAGTACCCCATTGAGAGTATTGAGCTTAAAAAGCTTCCGGACCGCACCGAATACAGCATCGGCGAGGTCTTTTCACTCAAGGGTGCCGTAATCAGAATCAACTATAAAGACGGCACCTATGAGGACATTACCGTGGATTACAGCGGTGACGCCTTTGCCATGTGCGGATACGACTGCTATGTTAAAAGACTTGACGATTACTGCACTATGTACATTGAAGGATATAGATGTGCAACAGCCGAATCCGGCTACTTTACCGTTAGTTTCCTCGGTGATATAATCGAGGTTCCGATTACTGTTAAAGAACGCAGTATCAGTTCCATTGACGCCCAAAGCAAGGGAAACCAACTTGAGTTAACCGTAAGCTACAGCGACGGCACCGAGCAAACCATGAAGGTTCTCGATTTGGTTGCCGGTTACGGAGACATATCGGAGGAAGGCACTGTTACGGGAGGTATTCTCATTACCGACAAGGCTATATTTGATGCTGAAATTTTAGTTTCCCTCGACGGTGAAAACATAGTTCTTCGCGTATACAACTCCGACAAAACTTTTGTCTCCACCGGAAAAATTGACTCAAGCTGGTGGGATACTCTGGATGTTATTAAAACTCTGATCTACTCCTCATCCTGCGCTTACGGTGAAATCGAAACCTTTGCGGGAGTAGTTACTGCAGAGAACATTGATGCTCTTGCAAAGATAGTTTGCGTCGCTGAAAGCCTTCTGTTCTCCGAAGGCAGCGTATATGATGAAGAAAGTGATTGCTTCATAGTTGAGGCAAATCTTATTGAGGACGGTTTCGCTTCGGTATTCGGAATAAATCCCGACCTGACTTTGAGCGATAATTACAACCCGGATAATAACACCTACTCAATCGTGATTGACTCACTCGGCGCAGCCTATAAGCAGCCTATACAAATCGAGTACAAAGA
Source organism: Eubacteriales bacterium (assembly GCA_030533225.1). Lineage (GTDB taxonomy): Bacteria > Bacillota > Clostridia > Oscillospirales > Acutalibacteraceae > Ruminococcoides. The sequence goes on along the minus strand of JAUNJO010000005.1, from coordinate 23,035 downwards.
CGGCATTACTGTGGCAAAAACAGAATGGACTTTACCGAAATATTCCATGACACTTACCCTTGACGATGAAATGAAGCTCATAGGACTTGAATTCACCGAGGCTTCCGATTATCAGCTCGGTGATGTAAACAAGGACAACAAGATAAATGTCAAGGACGCAACGGAAATTCAGAAGCATGTTGCCAAGATTATCTCTCTGGATAACGAGGCACAAATGGTTGCCGACTATGACGGCGACGGACGTATTACGGTTAAGGATGCAACCGCAATTCAGAAAAAGATTGCCGGCATAATCTGAAACTCCCAAAACATTTCGCAAAAATATTAGAAATCGCCCCGGTTTATTATGTTAAGCCGGGGCATTCTTTCGGACTTAAACTTTTATCTGATTTTGATTTATCTGTATTTTGCCGATTGGAAATATAAACGCTCCGAGCCGTGATATAATAGGTTCAATACTGAAAAAAGGATTTTGAATATGGACTACATCGCAAAACTGTCAACCGAGTTTAATATCAGACCTGAATACGCCGGCAACATAATCGGTCTCCTTGAGGAGGGTAACACTATCCCCTTCATCGCCCGATACCGCAAGGAAATGCACGGAAGCATGGACGACCAGGTTATAAGGGAATTTTCCGAAAGATTTGACTATCTCAAAAATTTCAGCGCAAGAGCCGAGGAAATTGCCGAGCTTATCGACGCACAGGGAAAGCTTACCGATGAAATCAAAGACGATCTGGGAAAAGCTGAAACTCTGGCGGACTTGGAGAACATCTACCGTCCCTATAAGCCGAAAAGAAAGACAAGGGCATCCGTTGCAAAGGAAAAGGGGCTTGAGCCTTTAGCCGAGTACATTTTGGCTCAGGAGGACTTAGACTCCTACCCCATTGACCTTGCCGAAAAATATGTTGACCCTGAGAAAGGGGTCGAAACCCCGGAGGATGCGCTGCAGGGCGCTCTTGACATTATTGCGGAAGTCTGCTCCGACAACGCCGAAATCAGAAAAAGACTTTTCAATCTTGTCTGGCTTAACGGCGTTATTAAAAGTGTTGCTGCCGACAAGGAAGCCGAGAGCGTTTACACGGGCTATTACGATTTTTCCGAGGCAGTTAAAAAGATAAGCGGCCACAGAATACTCGCTATCAATCGCGGTGAGCGTGAAAAATTCCTGAAAGTCTCTGTGGAAATGCCCGATGACAAACCCATGAGCATGATTCGTAAGCTTATGGTTAAGGCTCAGTCTCCCTGCGGCGATGCGGTAAACACAGCCTGCGAAGACGCATACGCAAGACTGCTTTTCCCCTCTGTTGAGCGTGAGATAAGAGCCCAGCTTACTGAAAATGCAGATGTTTCAGCCATAAAACTTTTCAGCACCAATTTGCATCAGCTTCTTATGCAGCCGCCGGTTAAGGACAGGGTTGTTATCGGTCTTGACCCGGGTTACAGAACAGGATGTAAGGTAGCTGTTGTTGACGGCACCGGCCGTGTGCTGGACACAGATGTCATCTATCCCACACACGGCGAGGCGAAAATCAAAGAATCTCAGCAGAAATTGCTGAAACTTATCAAAAGGTACGGTGCAACCGTACTTTCAATCGGCAACGGCACCGCAAGCAAGGAGACAGAGATTTTTGCCGCCGAGGTTATTGCAATGTCGGGAAAAAGCGACCTTGCGTACATGATGGTAAATGAGGCCGGCGCTTCGGTTTACTCCGCAAGCAAATTGGCGGCCGAGGAACTGCCTGAGCTTGACCTGACGCTTCGAAGTGCTGTTTCCATAGCAAGACGGCTTCAGGATCCCCTGGCAGAGCTTGTTAAGATTGACCCTAAATCCATCGGAATAGGACAGTATCAACATGATATGCCTCAAAAACGCCTGGGAGAAGCCCTTGACGGAGTAGTTGAGGACTGCGTAAACTCCGTGGGTGCAGACCTTAACACAGCCTCCCCTGCCCTTCTTTGCAGAATATCGGGTCTCTCCCCCGCTGTTTGCAAAAACATAGTAGCGTACAGAGAGGAAAACGGAAAATTCGGGAGCAGAAGCGAGCTGAAAAAGGTCCCGAAGCTGGGCCCTAAGGCTTTTGAGCAATGTGCAGGATTCCTGAGAGTTGCCGAGGGCAAAGAGGCTCTTGACAACACCGCTGTTCATCCCGAATCCTACAAGGCGGCCAAAGCCTTGCTGGAGCTTTTAGGATACTCCGCAAAAGACCTTTCCAAGGGCGGAATCAAGGATATTAAGGACAAGGTAAGCGACAAACACTCTGTTGCGGAAAAACTCGGTATCGGTGTGCCGACGCTAAACGATATTCTCGACGAATTGCAAAGGCCCGGCCGTGACCCCCGCGAAAGCCTGCCGCAGCCCGTACTTCGTACCGATGTTATGGGTATGGAGGATTTGCACGAAGGCATGGAGATGACGGGTACGGTAAGAAATGTTATCGACTTCGGTGCGTTTGTGGATATCGGAGTGCATCAGGACGGTCTTGTTCACATCTCACAAATTTGCGAAAAATTCATCAAACACCCTTCGGAGGTTCTCAAGGTCGGTGACATTGTAAAGGTTAAAATCCTTTCGGTTGACCTTAATAAAAAGAGAATTTCCCTTACCATGAAGTGATATCAAAAACAATCAGGCATTATCGTATATGCACCCGAAAAGCCAACGGCTTTTGGGTGCATATTTTTATGAAATAAGTGAAAAAACAGCGTGCGGTTACTATTAATAAAAAAAATTTGTGTCGAATAAATAAAGAGTTTGCAAATAGAAGAGGTTTGTGGTAGAATGGTACCAATAATAAATACGGAGGTTTATTATGGAGAAAAAATTGGTTTATGACATTAAAGACAGACCTAAATTCGGTCAGCTGCTCGTCTTTGCGGTTCAGCAGTTACTTGCCATTATGGCGGCAACCATCGCGGTACCTGCTATTGTAGGTAACGGCATGACAGCTTCCGCGGCTATGTTCGGCGCAGGTGTCGGTACTATTGTGTATCAGCTTTTCACAAAGTTCCGCAGTCCTGTATTCCTCGGTTCTTCCTTTGCTTTCATCGGTTCAATGACGGCCGCTTTTGCCGGTGCTGCTACCGCTTCACTGGGCTATCTCGGTATCATCATCGGTGCATTTTTCGCAGGCCTTGTTTATGTGGTTATTGCATTGATTGTTAAGCTTGTGGGAGTTAACTGGATTAACAAGCTTATGCCCGCTGTTGTTATCGGCCCCACCGTTGCAATCATCGGTTTATCCCTTGCAGGCGCCGCTATTAAGGATGTATTTTCCTATGGTCCTCAGGACGGAAACGGCTCATTTATCATGAGTGGCAACATCTGGGTTTCATTTATCTGTGCTGTTGTTACCTTCTTTGTAGTAGTGCTTTGCTCCACCTACGGCAAAAAGATGGTTAAGCTCATCCCCTTTATCATCGGTATTCTTGCAGGCTATGTTGTTGGTTTGATTTTCACCCTTATCGGTAACTTCACCGGCATCGAGGCTCTTAAGATTATTGACTTTACGCCTTTCACAAATCTTGTTGCAGAGGGCGTTACTCTGAGCACTTTTGTTGCTGTTCCCGAGTTCTCCTTTATTAACGCAATTAAGGGCATCGGCGACTTTAAGCTCTCATATCTTGCAACTGTTGCTGTTGCTTATGTTCCCGTTGCATTCGTTGTTTTCGCAGAGCATATTGCCGACCACAAAAACCTTTCTACCATTATCGGAAAAGATCTTCTCAATGAGCCCGGTCTTCACCGCACACTTCTCGGTGACGGCGTAGGCTCGATTGCAGGTGCTATCTTCGGCGGTTGCCCCAACACCACTTACGGCGAGTCCGTTGGATGTGTTGCTATCACAAGAAATGCATCCGTGGCAACAATCACCACCACCGCAATCATGGCTATACTTATCTCTTTCATCTCTCCATTTGTTGCATTTCTCGATTCCATTCCCGGCTGTGTAATGGGCGGCGTTTGCATCACACTTTACGGCTTCATTGCTGTTTCAGGTCTTAAGATGATTCAGAAAGTTGACCTTGAGGACAACGCTAACCTGTTCACAGTATCCGTTATTCTTATTGCAGGTATCGGCGGTATGGCAATGAAGATCGGTCAGGTTACCATCACCTCTATTGCCGGAGCTCTTGTTCTCGGTATCATCACAAACATCATTCTTCACGCTAAGAAAAAGGCTAATAAGTAAGCAGGAGAGATTCCCATGAAAAACTACGATAATGTTACAATATTCAATCATCCGCTTATAAACCACAAAATCGCTATCCTTCGCAACGAAAAAACAAGTATGAAGGAATTTCGCGAGCTTATCGGAGAGATTACCACTCTTATGACCTTTGAGTGCCTGAGAACAGGAGTTCCCACAACCGAGTGTGAGGTTAAAACTCCCCTTGAGGTTTGCACTCAGAATATTGTTAAGGACAACTCAATCGCTATTGTACCTATTTTGAGAGCAGGTCTGGGAATGGTAAACGGTATTCATGTGCTTTTCCCCTCCGCAAGAGTCGGCCACATCGGTCTTTGCAGAAATGAGGAAACTCTGGAGCCTTACGAATACTACTGCAAGCTTCCCGACGATATTGAAAACAAGCTTGTGTTGGTGGTTGACCCCATGCTCGCCACCGGCGGAAGTGCATGCGATGCTATTACACAACTCAAGAAAAGAGGATGTAATAATATCAAATTCATGGCTGTTATCGGCGCACCTGAGGGTGTGTCCCGCGTGGCTGAGGCACATCCCGATGTGGAGATTTATGTTTCCACTCTTGACAGATGTCTCAACGACAAAGGCTACATTTTGCCCGGTCTCGGTGATGCAGGCGACCGTCTTTTCGGCACTAAATAATCCACCTTATATCAAAAGGCGCTGACCGAAAGGTTAGCGCCTTTTTTGATGTATTCTAAACATAAAAGACACAGCCGTTGAAAGATTTTGACAGCTGTGCCTTATGCTTTGATAATAAAGGAAGTTAAATCTATTCTTTTACAGAATATCAATATGTTCGCCGCTGAGAGCCTTGTTCATACTGCGTACCGCACAGAACTTTCCGCACATGGAACAGGTGTCATCATGCTCGGGAGAACGGTCATCTCGGATTGACTTTGCTGTTTCCGGGTCAAGGGCACATTCCCACTGTTTTTCCCAGTCCAGAGCCCTGCGTGCATCGCCCATCCTGTCGTCAATTTCTCTTGCGTGAGGGATACCCTTGGCAATGTCGGCAGCGTGTGCGGCTATTCTGCTGGCTATAATTCCCTGTTTTACATCCTCAACATTCGGAAGCGCAAGATGCTCCGCAGGAGTAACATAGCACAGGAAGGAAGCTCCGTTCATAGCGGCTATTGCTCCGCCGATAGCCGAGGTGATATGGTCGTATCCGGGGGCTATATCGGTGACGATAGGGCCGAGCACATAGAAAGGTGCTCCCATACAAATTGTTTTCTGCACTTCCATATTGGCAGCTATTTGGTTCATTGGAACATGACCGGGACCCTCAACCATAACCTGAACATCCCTCTCCCACGCACGCTTTGTAAGTTCACCCAGGCGAACCAACTCCTCAATTTGACAAACATCTGTGGCATCGGCAAGACATCCGGGTCTGCAGGCATCACCCAAAGAGATTGTAACATCGTATTCTCTGCAGATTTCGAGAATCTCGTCATAGTATTCGTAGAAGGGATTTTCGTTTCCTGTCATGCACATCCAAGCAAAAACAAGAGAGCCTCCCCGGGACACAATGTTCATTTTGCGTTTATGCTTCTTTATCTGCTCAATGGTCTTGCGGGTAATACCGCAGTGGAGGGTTACAAAATCCACGCCCTCTTCGGCATGAAGTCTGACAACATCAAGAAAGTCCTGTGCTGTCAGAGTGTCGAGATCCCGCTGATAATGAATTACGCTGTCATATACCGGCACAGTTCCGATCATCACGGGACATTCGCTTGTCAGCTTTCGACGGAAAGGACTTGTGTCGCCGTGGCTTGACAAATCCATAATTGCATCAGCGCCCAAATCTACTGCGGACTGTACCTTTTGCATCTCTATGTCATAATCCTTGCAATCTCTGCTGACACCCAGATTTACATTAATCTTGGTGCGGAGCATGGAGCCGATTCCCTCGGGACTGAGGCATTTATGATTAACATTTGCAGGAATTGCCACCTTACCGCATGCAACAAGCTCCATGAGTTTGTTTATGTCCATGTATTCTTTCTTTGCGACAGCCTCCATCTCGGGTGTTACAATACCTCGGCGTGCCGCGTCCATCTGTGTTGCGTAGTTTCTTTCCATTTTAATTTACCTCCTTAATATATTCGCCCTGTAAATCAAAGGCATGGTTCATAGGGCCTGAGCCTGAACCTAAATCCAACATTACCGAAAGTGCACCTGAGATGTAATCCTTTGCTCGCTTTACAGACTCATAGAGCGAAAAGCCTTTCGCCAAATTGGCGGCGATTGCAGAGGACAGGGTGCAACCTGTTCCGTGGGTGTTGGGATTATCAATGCGTTTACCCTCAAGCCAAAGCATTTTCCCCTCTGCATACAGAAGGTCGTTGGCATCATTTACGCTGTGGCCTCCCTTAACAAGCACTGCGCAGTTATAGGTGTCGCCGATTTTTATCGCAGCTTCAACCATATCTTCTTTGGTTTTTATTAAAATTCCCGAAAGAATCTCTGCTTCCGGAATATTCGGGGTAACAAGGGTGGCTATGGGCAGCAGCTTGTCAATCAGCGTCTGCACTGCCTCGTTTTTCATCAAGGATGAGCCGGAGGTGGCAACCATGACAGGGTCAACAACCACATTCTTTGCCCCAAAGTGTTCAAGTCTGTCTGCAATAACGCAAATGAGTTCGCGTGAGGAAACCATACCTATCTTCACGGCATCGGGGTAAATGTCCTCGAACACAGCGTCGATTTGTTCCTTAAGAAATTCAGGAGTTGATTCCTGAATCGCTTTTACACCGGTAGTATTCTGAGCTGTCAGAGCAGTAATTACACTCATGGCATATACGCCGTTCATTGTCATTGTCTTTAAGTCAGCCTGAATACCGGCGCCTCCGCTGCAGTCACTTCCTGCAATGGTCAATGCTGTTTTCATTTTCATCTTAGGTTCTCCTTTCATGTTTCAGCATCGTTTTATAAAGCGACATAAGGTGGTGCCCCCAATGTGCCGCTTAAGCTGTGGCCTTTAGAGTCTCAGCATTATTCAAAAATTAAATAACAAAACTGTCAAAAAAGTATCAGGCGCTTCACGAATTCCCTGATACCACAGCCTTTGCTTTTTCTTTCAGTCTACAGGTGGCGGATGTAATATCCTCTGCACCGAAGATGGCAGAAACCACCGCTACACCGGAAACCTTACTACCTGTAATTTGCGAAATGTTATTATAGTTTATGCCTCCGATGGCAACTGCGGGAATGGAAACAGAAGAAACAATATCCCTCAGTTGTTCATTCGTAAGGCGAATAGCATTTGTTTTTGTGGGAGAGGGAAAAACTGCGCCTACTCCCATATAGTCTGCTCCTGAAGTCTCTGCCGCTTTCGCCTGCTCCACGGTTTTGCAGGTTGCCCCGATTATAAAGTCCGCAGGTGCGCGTTTGCGTATTTCACTCACAGGCATATCCTCTATGCCCACATGAATACCGTCGGCACCGCTTTTCAGAGCAACCTCCAGGTTGTCGTTGATGATAAGCGGAACACCGTATCTGTGACAAAGTTCTTTGACTTTTACGGCTTCAATGACAAATTCTGCTTCGTTCATTTCCTTTTCCCGAAGCTGTAAAACGGTTACGCCGCCTTTGAGTGCGTCCTCTATCTGCTCCAAAAGACTTTGTCTGCCAACCCATGACCTGTCGGTAACTGCATATAAGAGAAGCATATCTTTATTAAACTTCATATTTTACCTCCATGGACTTAAGTAATCCGGGAACATCCTCCGTCACCATCAGACTGCTCATAAGACATATACCTTTTGCACCTTTTGAGCGTACCGAGGCAACATTCGTACTGTCAATACCTCCGATTCCGTATACAGGAATTGAGACTTCCTCACAAACACTCCCAAGAAATTCAAGTCCTCGTCCGGGCAAACCTTTCTTACAGTCTGTTTCAAACACATGACCTGCCGTAATATAGGTGCATCCGAGAGTCTGCGCCTCAATTGCGTCCCCGGTGCTGTGACAGGAAGCTCCAATTTGAGTGAAGTGAGATTTCTGTTCTTTACTCAAATTGCGAAGAATCGGAAGCGGTAAATGGATGGCATCTGCTCCAAGCTTTATGGCTACATCAACGAAACTGTGGAGAATAATGGGTACCTTATACCGAGCACATATTTTCATTACCCGAGCTGCAAGTTCTTCGTAGTCTTTTGAGGACAAGTCCTTTTCCCTCAGAATAATTCCCGAGGGTTTGCAGGAAGCAATACGCTCGATTCTTGATAAAAAATCTTCCCGACACAGTTTTCTGTTGGTGACGCAAATAATATCAGACATACACATAATCATTCAAAACCGGCTGTAGGCCCTCTCCCGACATATCCTTGTACATGGTTTCAAAGCTGCGTGCATCGTCGATCTCAAACTGCTCGTCACCCTTGGCGGTTTCATTCTCTTTACCGGTATATTTGCTTTCGTGGTCTCCGATACCTGTGGAGACACCGGCTGAAACCTTTGTGGCGGCAATCTTGACTATGCCGTTGCGAAACTCTGCGCTTTCACGAGAAGAAACGGTGATACCCACAAAGGGCAGGAAAATTCGATAGGCACAAAGCACCTGGCAGAGCTGTTTTTCTCCCACATCCAAGGGGTTGATTTTATCGTTGTTGATTATGGGGCGGAGCCTTGGGCAGGACAGGGACATTTCCGCCTGTGGATATTTTCTCTGCAAATAATATACATGAAGGGCACTTGCAAGGGCGTCCTTACGAAAATCCGACAAACCAAGCAAGGCTGAAAAAGCCACACCGCGCATACCGCCCCTAAGTGCCCGTTCCTGGGCATCAAAACGGTAAGGCCAAACCCGTTTATGGCCTAAAAGATGAAGGGTCTCGTACTTGTCAGCATCATAAGTCTCCTGAAACACGGTGACATAATCGGCACCGCACTCGTGGAGATAGCGGTATTCATCGGTGTTGACGGGATAAATCTCAAGCCCTACCATACGGAAATACTTTCTTGCCAATTTACAGGCTTCTCCGATATATTTCACATCGCTCTGCCCACGGCTCTCACCGGTGAGAATCAAAATTTCCTCCATGCCGGAGTCGGCGATAACTTTCATTTCATGCTCTATCTGTTCCATATTAAGCTTCATTCGCTTGATGTGGTTGTAGCAGTTAAACCCGCAGTAAACACAGTAATTCTCGCAGTAATTGGCAATATAAAGCGGGGTAAACAGATACACCGTATTGCCGAAATGCTTGGCGGTTTCAAGCTTTGCTTTTTGAGCCATTTCTTCCAAGAACGGCTCTGCCGCAGGAGACAAAAGCGCCTTGAAATCCCGGATAGTGCAGGTTTCGTGCTCAAGGGCCAAACGGACATCCCGCGCAGTGTATGCGGAATAATCGTAGTTTTCCATCTGAGAAATTACTTTACTGCAAACATCGGATTCGATAATCTCCATCCCCGGCAGGTATTCCATGTGATTCTTTCTGCTGGTGGGGTCGGTCTCCAAACGGTGCTTTTTTTCAAGCGCAGACTGTGGCAGATACTCCGAATCCACAAAAAATCGGTTATTCATATAACTCACCTCTTAATCACGCAAAAAGCCTGTCAAGGGGTCGGAGGCAGAGGCGCCTCGGGTCAGCACACGCCCCAAACCTGACAGATATGCCTTGCGTCCTGCTTCTATTGCCTGTCGGAAAGCCGCCGCCATCATGGGCAAATCACCGGCGGTTGCAAGGGCGGTATTCGCCATAATGGCAGCAGCGCCCATCTCCATGGCTTCACAAGCCTGAGAGGGTCTGCCTATACCTGCATCCACAATAACAGGTAAATCTATTTCATCAATAAGAATCTGAATGAACTCTCGGGTTGCAAGTCCCTTGTTTGAGCCAATGGGAGATGCCAAAGGCATAATGGTAGCCGCACCGGCATTGACCATATCCCGGGCGGCGTTCAGGTCGGGATACATATAGGGCATAACCACAAAGCCTTCCTTTGACAGAATCTCGGTGGCTTTTATAGTCTCCTGATTGTCAGGCAGAAGATACTTTGTATCGCGCATAATCTCCACCTTGACAAAGTTACCGCATCCAAGCTCTCTTGCAAGCCGTGCTATACGGACTGCCTCTTCGGCATTCCTTGCTCCCGAGGTATTGGGAAGCAGGGTGACGCCTTCGGGAATGAAGTCCAAAATATTTTCCTGCTCTTTTGTGTTTGCACGGCGGACAGCCAAAGTTATAATCTCTGCGCCTGCGTCCCTGACGGCTGCCTCTATGAGCTTCATAGAGTATTTACCGGAACCGAGAATAAAGCGGGAGTTAAACTCATGACCGCCAATCACCAATTTATCGTTACTTAGCATAATTGACCCTTCCTTTTTATACTTCAAATTCGCCTGCAATTATTCGCAGGACAGTCTGCGCCTGATGTGCAGCGCAAAGCATAACCCGTGGGGCGACCAAACCCATGGTATTTTCCACATCACTCACACCGTCACCGCAAAGATAGAACCGTTTAGTCACACTTCTTGTGCGAATGGCATTGGGACTGCCCATACCGGCCATACCGGAGGCGGCAACAAGATAGCACGACGGCAACCTCTCCAGCACTCCGTTCGTGAGCATTGCCTTTGCCTGTGCACAGTCAAAGGCTTCGCAAACCACATCCGCATTTTTAAGATAGCCGTAAAAGTTATCCTCCGTAAGCCTTTCGTTGACAGTCTCTATATTGATATACGGTGCAATTTCCAAGAGATTTTCCCGAAGAGCCTCTGTTTTGTATCTGCCAATCTGATTTGCTTTATATTGCTGACGGTGCAGATTCGTAATGTCTACCCTATCGTAGTCAATTAAGATTAGTTTGCCCACACCTGCTCTTGCCAAAGCTATTGCAATATTGGACCCAAGACCGCCGAGACCGCACACGGCAACGGCAGATGCCGAAAACTTGCTTTGCAGTTTCGTTCCGTGTCTTGACTGTAAAGCCGAAAGCATCTCCTGTTCGGTAGGTATCATTCAGCCACCTCCCACAAAGCTTACAACTTCCAGACTGTCCTCATCTTTCAGGACAGTTTCGCCGTACTGAGATTTGAAAACGATTTCTCCGTTGCGCTCCACCGCAATGCGTGTGGTATCATAGTCTGTACAGGCCAGATATTCAGAGATTGTTTTTCCTGCAATATCAAGCTCTACTCCGTTAACTTTCACCATATTACTCCTCCTGAAAAAGTATGGATACATCCGAAAATAAAAGCAGGAGACACCTTTTGATGCCTCCTGTAAAAAATCCTATTATGACTTCCTACGACGGCATTATCCGTATCAGGTTAAAGGGTCGAAGTTAGATTACTTCCTCTCAGCCTGCCCACACAAGCTCCCCTGTATTTATAAGTTTATTATACACATATCTTTTGGAAAATACAAGGGATTTTGAGAAAAAGACGCACAACGGAAAATAATATTTACACATTTCTGCGATTTTTTCTGTTGTTAAAAAGTCCCCCTGCAGTGAATTTCTACTGCAAGGGGTTCCTCTTCTGTCCATACAACAGGTTTTGGGTATTATATATATGAAAGTGTCAATCCAGTAAACTCAGTACATCGGGAAAAAGCTCCAGGCTTCTTTTGAGTATTCCGTTCATGTGTGCAATTGCCACCCCATAGTTTACCACAGGTACACCTGAGTTTTTTGCCGAAAGAACTCTATGTTTCATCTCTGCTTCATTCAGCATACATCCGCCGCAGTGGACTATGAGTTTGTACCCACGGAGCTCCTTGGGAAATTCACCGCCAGAGGTAAATACAAATTCAGGCTCTGCACCGCTATAGTTTCTAATCCAACAGGGCATTTTCACTGTGCCTATGTCTCCGCATTGGCGATGGTGAGTACAGCCCTCGGAAATCAGTACCTTATCGCCGTCCTTAAGTTTTGAAAGCTGGGATGCTCCCTTAATCTGTTCAGGAAGATTTCCCTTGTACCTTGCGAAAAGAATTGAAAATGATGTCAGCGGTATATTTTCGGGCACAAGCTTTGATACCTTCTGAAAGGCTTGGGAATCGGTTATTACCATTTTGGGAGGATTATTAAGACTCTCAAGGGTTTTTGAAAGCTCCTCCACCTGAGTGACAATGGCTATAGAACCGTTGTCGAGAATATCCCGGAGCGTCTGTTGCTGAGGGAGAATAAGTCTGCCCTTAGGCGCTGACTCGTCAATAGGAGTGACTAAAACTACCACATCCCCTTTTAGGAGCAGGTCAGACACAATTTTCCTCTCGTTCTTTTGGGATTTTGAAAGACTTGCAAGAAGCTCTTTAAGTTCGCGGATATTGATATTTTTTTCGGCACTTACCCAAATTTCATTTTCAGTCGTCTTTGGAATATCAGAGAGCAGGTCAGCCTTGTTGTGGGCGATAACAAGGGGAAGTTTCTTCTCCCTGACAAGGGAAATAAACTCCTGCTCTCTCCCGTCAGTCTCGCTGTTTGCATCAACAACCAAAACCGCAACATCGGTCTTTGCAAGGATTTCCCGAGTTTTCTCAACCCTCAGCTCACCCAAAGCTCCTTCATCGTCAAAACCGGGGGTGTCGATAATCATAACAGGGCCTAAAGGGAGCAGCTCCATTGCCTTTTTCACGGGATCGGTGGTTGTGCCCAAAACATCTGACACAACGGAAATATTCTGGCCTGTAACCGCATTCAAAAGGCTTGATTTACCCACATTTCGCCTGCCGAAAAAACTTATATGAATTCTATCGGCAGATACTGTATCGTTAAGGCTCATAATATCACCCCTTAAAATCTGAAATCACGGCTGTTTGAATTTTTGATGTCTTCTATGTTCTTTTTGGCAATCTCCCGTACTTTTTCATTGGGAATTCTTTGAAGTTCTCTCTCGATTACCTCCAAGCCCTTTATCTTTGTCTCCTCACTTGCGTAGTCGGTGAGATACTCGGTGAGCGTCATAAGAGCGTTGGGGTGACAACAGTTGAGAATTTGACCGGATTTGCAAAGGCTCATAAAACGGTCACCTGTTCTGCCCTCCCGATAACAAGCGGTACAGAAGGAGGGAATGTGGCCGTACTCCATAAGCCATCTGACAACCTCATCCAAAGTTCTCTGGTCGGAAACATCAAACTGCTCGGTATCGTGAGGTCTCTCCTGTTCGGCATAACCGCCCACCGAGGTACGGGAACCGCCGCTGACCTGGGATACACCCATGCTGAGAAGTCTGCCGCGCACCTCCTCGCTTTCGCGGGTTGAGATAATGATACCTGTATAGGGAACAGCCAAACGGATACAGGCTGTAATTTTTGCAAAAGTATCATCGTCAATTCCATTGTCGAATTGGTCGGGGTCGATGTCGCTTGCCCGTTTCAGCCGAGGTACGCTGATTGTGTGAGGGCCTACACCGTGGACTGCCTCAAGGTGTTCTGCGTGCATCAAAAGTCCCGCAAACTCGTATTTATACATCTCAAGTCCGAAGAGAACACCTAAGCCTACATCGTCAATTCCACCCTCCATAGCTCTGTCCATGGCCTCGGTGTGGTATGCGTAATCATGTTTGGGGCCGGTGGGATGAAGCTCAAGATAACTTTCCTTGTGGTAGGTCTCCTGGAAGAGAATGTATGTGCCGATGCCTGCTTCCTTGAGCTTTCTGTAATTTTCAACCGTTGTAGCAGCTATATTTACATTTACCCGGCGGATTGCTCCGTTTTTGTGCTTTACGCTGTAGATGGTGTTAATACACTCCAGGATATATTCAATGGGGTTGTTCACAGGGTCTTCGCCGGCTTCAATAGCCAGTCGCTTGTGCCCCATATCCTGCAAAGCGATAACCTCTGCTTTGACCTCCTCCTGAGTAAGCTTCTTTCGGGGAATAGTCTTGTTTTTAAGATGATAAGGGCAGTAGGTACAGCCGTTTACACAGTAGTTAGAGAGATACAGAGGCGCAAAGATAACAATTCGGTTGCCGTAGTAAGCCAGCTTAATTTCCTCTGCGATTTTGAAAATTTCCTCGACAACTTCTGGAATCTCACAGGCAAGAAGCACCGATGCCTCACGGTGTGTCAGTGCTGTGCAGTGGGCACCGGTGGGGGTGTTTTTGGGCCTTGCTTTCTCTAATATTTCCTTAATCAGCGGTAGGTTGTTTTTGTTCTCCTCTGCGTACCTAAGAGTTTCGCGAATTTCCTCATCGCTGATAAATTCTTCTGCTTTTAATGATTTTGGATTGTAATTTGACATGTCTATCCGTTTCCTTTCAGATACATTTTTCTATACAGTCGCCGCGTTTTGTGACGATTTCATATCCGATGCTTTTGATTCGGGCTTTCAGGCTTTCTACTGCCTGTGCAGATTCTTCTCCGTCGGAAAGCTTGTTGTCATAAAGCATATACTTCTTCCTGACCGATTTCGGAGAAAGGTTTGGCATTACAACATTTGCGCCGCAGAGTATTCCCTCTTCCCTGCCGCCGCTTTTCAGAGTACCCAATGCCGTTGTTGCCGGCAAGAGCACCTTGGGAGCTATAAGCCTGATTAGTGACAACAGTGTGAGGGTCATATTGATGTCGCCGGGGGGAAAATCTCTGAACTTAGTTTTGGCATGAGGAATAAAAGGCCCTATTCCGCACATATGAGGCTTAAATTCCTCTATAAATTTCAGTTCTCCTGCAAGCATTTCTGTTGTTTGGTAGGGTGAACCCACCATAAATCCGCAACCCACCTGATAGCCTAAATCCTTGAGATTTCTAAGGCACTCCATTCTATTGTCCCAGGAAATATTTTCGGGATGAAGCTTTTGGTAATGCTCTTTATCCGCTGTTTCATGACGCAATAAATATCTGTCGATGCCCGCCTCTTTTAGCTTTTTGTAGCTTTCCCTTGAGCGTTCCCCGAGAGAAAGCGTAACGGCACAGTCGGGGTACTTTTCCTTTACGGCTCCGATTAAACCGCAAAGACGGTCATCTGTAAATGAAGAATCCTCTCCCCCTTGCATGACAAAGGTTCGAAAGCCCAGGCGGTATCCCTCGTCGCAGCACAGTAAAATTTCATCGTCCGTTAGACGGTAACGGTCGCAGGAGTGGTTTCCTGCCCGAATTCCGCAGTAATAACAATCGTTTTTGCAAATATTCGAAACTTCAATCAGTCCTCGGATATACACATCCTTGCCGTAGTGCTTTTCGCGGACTTCCCTTGCAAGGCTTTTCAGGTACTGCCTGTCCTCCTCGGTGATGTTTCTCAGGATTTCCTCATACTCAGATACTGTCAGGGAGTGGGTACTATAAAGCTTGTCAATAAGTCTTTTTACATCATTCATTTGTAATTACACCCGAATAAGCGGTCTTGACGCTGACTCCCTGAAGTTTGCCGATTCTGCCGGATAGTGCGGATATCTCATTTTGCGGAGCATCAATGGCGATGCTGATAATATTCACTTTCTTTTCTCTGTAGGGGATTCCCATTCTGCCGATGATATAATCTCCGTACTCATGCAAAACTGAATTGAGAGTTTCCACCGTCTGCGGATTTTCAACAATGATGCTGATTACTGCTACTCTTGTCTCCATAATATTCCTTTCATAAACCAAAACAAAAATGCCGTACTATCTGAGCAAAACGGCATAGATAGGCACGGCATAATAATATTTATAAATTACCAAATAAATTACCTGTCGTCGCCTTTCACTCAGAAAATCTTTGTGTCAGGGGATTGTATACTACTATATTACCCTTTCGGGCAAAAAAAGTCAAGTTCGTATTGGATAAAAAGCTTGCAGAGAGCTTACATTTTGACCTAATAATATCGAAAATTATACATCAGATTTTCTCTGCCCACTGCTCAGCCTTGAAGCCTACAAGGACAAAATCATCTCCGATTAATATTGGTCTTTTCACAAGCATTCCGTCGGTGCTGAGAAGCTTATACTGCTGCTCTTCGGTCATTTCGGGAAGCTTTGTTTTAAGCTCCATGGACTTGTAGAGAAGTCCGCATGTGTTGAAGAATTTTTTAAGAGGCAGACCGGACTTTTCGTGCCACTGCTTGAGTTCGTCATAGGAGGGGTTGTTCTCTTTGATGTCCCTGAGGGTGTACCGGACTCCCTTTTCTTTTAGGAAAACCTCGGCTTTCTTACAGGTTGTGCATTTTGGGTAACAGATAAATGTCAGCATTCTTATACTCCTATCATATTTTTCTTTTGGCGTTATGCCACATAATACTGAATATTAAATCGCAAAGAGTAATGCCTGCCAAAGTCGGCAGGCATTTATTTTTTTACATAAGGCTCATGTAAAGGGCGGTGATGTCCTCTACACTTGTATCCTTGGGGTTACCGGGACGGCAAGCGTCATCAAAAGCGGACTGAGCGAGGAAAGGAATGTCCTCAACCTTTACGATATCCTTAAGGTCTGCAGGAATGCCCACATCGGAAGCAAGCTTCTTAACTGCGTCGATTGCGGCTTTGCGGTACTCCGAACAGGTCATTTCTTCAACACCCTCTACACCCATGGCGATAGCGATGCACTTGTACTTGTCCCCTGTTGCCTCTGCGTTGTACTCCATAACCGTGGGGAGTATAATTGCATTTGCTACACCGTGGGGAGTATCATAAAGAGCACCTAAGGGGTGAGCCATGGAGTGAACAATACCAAGTCCTACATTAGAGAAGCCCATGCCTGCCACATACTGACCGAGAGCCATATCCTCTCTGCCCTTTGCCTCGTTATTGACTGCGTCGCGAAGAGAACGGGCAATAATCTCAATGGCTTTGAGATGGAACATATCGGAAAGCTCCCATGCTCCCTTTGTGATGTAGCCCTCAATTGCGTGAGTGAGAGCATCCATACCCGTGGCGGCAGTTAAGCCCTTGGGCATAGTTGACATCATATCAGGGTCAACAACTGCAACAACGGGGATATCGTGAACATCTACGCAGACCATTTTGCGATTGTTCTCTGCGTCGGTAATAACGTAGTTGATAGTAACCTCTGCGGCTGTGCCTGCTGTGGTGGGAACGGCTATGATGGGAACGCACTTGTTCTTGGTGGGTGCGACGCCCTCAAGGGAACGGACATCCGCAAATTCGGGGTTGTTGATGATGATACCTACTGCCTTGGCGGTGTCTATGGAGGATCCTCCGCCGATGGCAACAATACAATCGGCACTAGCGGTCTTATAGGCTTCTACTCCTGCCTGTACATTTTGTATTGTGGGGTTTGGCTTGATGTCGGAGAAAATCTCATAAGGAATACCTGCGTTATCAAGCACATCGGTAACCTTTTTGGTTACACCAAACTTAATAAGGTCGGGGTCCGAGGCAACAAGTACCTTCTTGAGTCCGCGGGCGGTAATCTCATCGGCTACAGCGCTTATGGCTCCTGCTCCGTGGTAGGAGGTTTCATTGAGTACAAATCTGTTCATTTTACATTTTCCTTTCATTAATTTTTAGATAGTTTAGTATGATTTCACTAAAATTTTAACACATATAATTGTATTTTTCAAGTATTATTTCCATAAAACAGTATCTATTTTCCAATATATCGGCATATCGGCAATATTCCAATCAAAATTTTCCTTGTTGTAAATCGCCGCAAAATATGATATTCTTTCATTATTATTTCAAATGTGAGTGATAACATGAAAAAACACTTAAATATAACTGTCTCATTGATGCTGATAATTCTATGCACGGTTTTTGCTTCGGCTTGTGATTACGGGGAAGCTTCTCAGCACAGAGGAGAAATATATGCACTTGATACACTCATTACCGTAACCGCTTACGGCGAAAAGGGTGATGAAGGTATTGCCGCCGCGAAAAGTGAAATCAGGCGGCTTGAAAAACTCCTCAGCGTCACCGATGAAAACAGCGACATTTTTCGAATAAACGCTTCGAAGGGTGAAGCGGTGGAGGTGTCCTCGGAAACTTACGAATTAATCGAAAAAGCCATAAGCATAAGTGTTCTGACAGAGGGGAAATTTGAACCTACCGTCTTCCCTATTGTGAAGCTTTGGGGATTTACGGACAAAAATTACCGCGTGCCTGAGGAAATTGAAATCAAAAACGCTCTGTCAAATGTAAACTGCGAAAACATCACTCTTTTAGGAGAAAACAGAGTTAAGGTCCCGGAGGGCACCCAGCTTGACTTAGGCGCAGTTGCAAAGGGCTATATCGGGGATATGTCTGCCATTGCAATGGAAAAAGCAGGCGTTGAGTCCGGCATTATCTCCTTGGGAGGCAATGTAAAACTTATGGGTGAAAATCCGCAGAATGATTCTTGGAATGTGGGAGTTAATCACCCCGAGGACGGTGTTGCTTTCTGTAAGGTTAAAGCTGAGGAGGGCTCTATTGTGACCTCCGGCGCTTATCAGCGGAACTTCGTCTTTCAGGGTGTCACTTATCACCACATAATAAATCCTGAGACAGGCTATCCTGCGGAAAGTGACATTGAGTCTGTCACTGTGGTCACACAGGACGGAAGCCTTGCTGACGGTCTTTCCACGGCGCTCTATGTAGGCGGAAGTGAATATGCCGCAGAGCTTCGCAAATCTCAGAGTGATTTTGAATATATAATTCTCACTAAGAACAATGAACTTATAATTTCACAAGCACTAAAGGGAAAAACAGAGCTTCTTGAAGGTTACGAAAACATTAAAATCACATACAGATAACAGTTTTGGGCACAGCTTTACGCTGTGCCTTTTCACATAAATGGATACTTTGAAATAAAATATAGTGTCACGGTATAAACACAGAAAACCTTGGCAAAAATATTTACAAACAAAGTGTCGGAGTGAAATAAATGAACATAAAAAGAGGAGACATCTACTACGCTGATTTAAGTCCCGTTGTGGGAAGTGAGCAAGGCGGAGTGAGGCCTGTGCTTATAGTACAGAATAACATGGGTAACAAATACAGCCCTACGGTAATTGCGGCGGCTATCACAAGTCAGCAGTCAAAGGCAAATATTCCAACCCACATTACCATTGAGAGTGCTGTTGGGGGGCTTACCAAAAACAGTGTTGTACTGCTTGAGCAAGTGAGAACCATTGATAAGCAGAGGCTCAAGGAGAAAATGGGCACTATAAACTCAAACACCATGAGCCGAATTGACGAGGCAATTTCCATATCTATGGGACTTACCAATCACTAAAGTTTTTCGGTGATTACACAATAGTTCTAAAGGCACTAACCGGCTGGTTAGTGTCTTTTTCTTTTTCAAATAGATGTATGATATGTAAACTTTTTGTTAACAACAGGATGTTCCATGTAAATCGGCGATTTTACGCCGTTTTGGGCGAAGGTGAATGTTGATAATATCACTTATGATATGGTATAATTATCTTGAATTATTCTTGACAACACATAAGGGAGAAAGCGTGAATGGATTTACTGATTAAAATTATCGTCACATTTTTTGCCGGTATGGGTGCAGGTCTCGGCACAGGATTCGCAGGAATGAGCGCGGCGGCTGTAATAACACCCATGCTTGTCACCTTTTTGGGAATGGAGCCGTACATGGCAGTAGGAATTGCTCTGTCCTCAGATGTTCTTGCCAGTGCGGTTTCAGCATACACATACGGCAAAAACAAAAATCTTGATATTAAGAACGGTCTTGTCATGATGGCTAGCGTCTTGGTGTTTACTGTTGTGGGCAGTTACATTTCCAGCCTTGTACCCTCAACAGCAATGGGCAACTTTTCGGTATTTATGACCTTCCTTTTGGGTATCAAATTCATTGTTAAACCGGTTATGACAACAAAGGAAAAAATGCAGTCCGTATCAGCGAAAAAAAGGGTAGTTCAGTCGATTCTCTGCGGAACGCTCATCGGCTTTATCTGCGGATTTGTCGGAGCAGGCGGAGGAATGATGATGCTTCTCATTCTCACCAGCGTTCTGGGCTACGAGCTTAAAACCGCTGTGGGAACAAGCGTATTTATTATGACATTCACAGCTTTAACAGGTGCAGTGTCCCATTTTTCAATCGGCAGTTCACCCGATTGGCTCATACTGGCACTTTGCGTTATTTTCACACTAATTTGGGCAAGGATTGCCGCTGTTTTCGCAAATAAAGCTTCTCCGAAAACTCTCAACCGGGCAACCGGTATCGTGCTGGTTGTTCTGGGTGCTGTGGTTATAGTCTTTTCGTTCATTAAGTAAATGCC
>JAUNJO010000005.1:0-2700 GCA_030533225.1 Eubacteriales bacterium | reverse complement strand
GTATAAATTTTGTGCCGTATAAATTCAGCGTTGCTTACATAATTAATTTTGATTTCTGCCCCCGCACAGGTCGGGGGTATTTTCGTGCCCAAAAGCAAAAAACGGCGTAACCCCAACTTTAGAGTTACACCGTTTTCTATAGCATTTATTTGGAGAACAGTTCGAAATTTCTTCGGATACTGTCAGCGATTTCTTTTCGCTTAATCAGCAAAACTCTTCACTGCTTCCAGTAAAGCATCAACCTTGTCGGTTGCTTCCCACTTGACAGAAAGTTCC
Organism: Eubacteriales bacterium; assembly: GCA_030533225.1. GTDB lineage: Bacteria > Bacillota > Clostridia > Oscillospirales > Acutalibacteraceae > Ruminococcoides. The sequence goes on along the minus strand of JAUNJO010000005.1, from coordinate 2,424 downwards.
TCGCGACCCATGTGGCCGTAGGAGGCAAGGGGACGGTAGGTGGTGTTGAGAAGGTCAAGTTCACGAATAATTGAACTCGGACGGCAGTCGAACACCTTGTTCACAGCCTTTGAGATAACCTCATCGCTGTACTTTGAAGTGCCGAATGTGTCAATAAATACTGAAACAGGCTTTGCAACGCCTATAGCATAAGCAAGCTGTACCTCGCACTTGTTTGCAAGTCCCGATGCTACAATGTTCTTGGCAATGTAACGGCTGTAGTAAGCGGCGCTGCGGTCAACCTTTGTGGGATCTTTGCCTGAAAATGCACCGCCGCCGTGACGGGAGTAACCGCCGTAGGTATCAACGATAATTTTGCGTCCGGTAAGGCCTGAATCACCGGCCGGTCCGCCGATTACGAAACGGCCTGTGGGGTTGACATAAATTTTTGTGTTCTCATTCATGAGTTTTTCGGGGATAATAGGCCTAATGACATTCTCTACCAAGTCCCTGCGAATAGTCTCAAGAGTTGCCTCCTCGGCATGCTGAGTTGAAACAACTACTGTGTCAACCATTGTGGGTTTGCCGTCCTCGTAGAGCACTGAAACCTGAGTTTTGCCGTCGGGATAAAGGTATGGGAGAGTTCCGTTTTTGCGAACTTCCGCAAGTCTTTGGCTGAGTTTATGAGCAAGTGAAACGGGCAGAGGCATAAGCTCCTCTGTCTCGTCACAAGCGAAGCCGAACATCATTCCCTGATCACCTGCGCCAAGCTGATTGAGAGCGTCGTATTCCCCGTCTTTGAGCTCATAGGAGTTGTTGACACCCATTGCTATGTCGGCTGACTGCTTGTCAAGAAGCACATTAACTTTGCAGGTATTACCGTTAAAACCGCAGGTGTCGTTGTCATAGCCGATGTCACAAGTCACCTGACGGGCGATTTTCTCCGCGTCGATGTCGCAGTTTGCGGAAATCTCACCCATGATATTGATTACACCTGTAGTCGCAGTGGTCTCACAGGCAACATGGGCGTTTTTATCAAATTTCAGAATAGCGTCAAGGATTGCGTCGGAAATCTGGTCGCATACTTTGTCAGGATGTCCCTCGGTTACGGACTCGGAAGTAAAAAGATATTTTGCCATAATATATAACTCCTTTCAGATAATAGATAAAATAGAAATCCGCTGCCGGACCTACCGACAGCGGATATAAAACTCATCTTTCGGTACTCCGCAGGATTTGGCACCTTACAAATGCAGGTTGCCGGACTTCACAGGGCCTGTTCCCTCAGTCACTCTTGATAAGCGGATATTTAGTTTTCGTCAGTAATTATACAAAATCTGTAGAAACTTGTCAAGGGGAAATTTCTGCTATCTTTCCTCTCGGAAATACGGCAGCCCCAGATATGCAGGCGGTTGATGCTCACGCTTCTTACGCATACTTGTGAATACAAGCACGATAATTGTTACAATGTAAGGCAGCATCTTGAAAAGCTCTTGAGTTTCAACACCCAGACCGGGGATATAGTTGGTAACATTGCAAAGTGCACCAAATAGGAATGCGCCCAAAATCGCCATGTGAGGCTTCCAAAGTGCAAAGATAACAAGGGCAATTGCCATCCATCCTCTGTCACCGAAAGCATCGTTGCTCCAGCTGCCGTTGGCGTAAGCCATAACATACTGAAGTCCGCCAAGACCTGCTACTGCACTGCCTATACAGGTAGCAACATACTTATATTTAGTTACATTGATACCGGCGGCATCGGCGGTTGCAGGATTCTCACCTACTGCACGAAGATTGAGCCCCACTCTTGTTTTAACAAGCACAAATGATGCAACAAGTGCAATTATAATGGCTAAATAAGTCAGGAAATCAAAGGACAAGAACAAATCTCCGAACCAACCCAAATCGTCTGCAAACGGAAGTGTCGCACAGAAGAATCTGCTTGTTTTACCCAATGAGATTGAGGGCATATCGCTGTCTACAAGCTTTATGAGGGAAGAACCGAAGAAGTTGCCCAGTCCGATGCCGAGAGTGGTAATGGCAAGACCGGTAACATTCTGATTAGCCCTAAGAGTAACTGTGAAAAAGCTGTAAATAAGTCCCATAATCATTGAGCCGATAATGGCGCATACCAGAGGAATCAGCACAGCCAGAAAAGGATTCATGTTTTCAATAACATTTCCGCAGGCGTTTTCATAGAGGAACGAGCCTGTAACACCGCCTATTGCACCTACATACATGATGCCGGGAATACCTAAGTTGAGGTGGCCTGATTTCTCGGTGATAATCTCACCGGTTGCACCGTAGAGCATGGGGATACCGATGAGTATTGCACGGGTTATATATGCTATCATGCCTGTACCTCCTTTTTGCTGTGTGTAAACTTAACGGAATATCTGATGAAAAATTCACAGCCTACAACAAAGAGAATTACGATACCTACGG
>JAUNJO010000086.1 GCA_030533225.1 Eubacteriales bacterium | reverse complement strand
CGAAAAAAAATCATATTTTTTTTGTTTTTTACTTGACACAAGCAGAGGTGCAGGACTGTCCCAAGGTCATCAATGCCATGAAGTATTTCTGCGAGAATGCTCCGCAGTATCATATTGCCTGTGCAGGTTCTCTGTTGGGCATTGCTCTGTCTAAACCGTCTTCTTTCCCTGTAGGAAAGGTCAACTTTATGCAGATCGACCCTATGACATTTACTGAGTTTCTTCTCGCAAACGGTGATGAGAACCTTGTGAAATACTTGGGGAGTGTGGATACGCTGGAACCGATCCCCGATGCTTTTTTCAATCCGCTGTATGAGAAGTTGAAGATGTACTATGTCACAGGCGGTATGCCGGAATCGGTAAAGATGTGGACGGAGGCTCGTGATATATCTGCTATGCAGGAAGCTTTATCGGATATCATCGGTGCTTACGAGCGTGACTTTGCCAAGCATCCGAACCTCACCGAGTTCCCTAAGATCTCTATGATCTGGAAATCTGTTCCCTCCCAGTTGGCAAGAGAGAACAAGAAATTTATCTATAAGGTTGTAAAAGAAGGCGCAAGAGCCCGTGAATACGAGGACGCTCTGCAATGGTTGGTAGATGCCCGCTTAGTGCATAAGATTTACCGTAGCAGCGCTCCCGGTCTTCCTGTTGCCGCTTATGATGATCTGTCTGCATTCAAACTCTATTTGGTGGATGTGGGACTGCTTCGCCGCCTGGCGCAGCTGGCCCCTACGGCATTCGGTGAGGGCAACCGCCTGTTCACCGAGTTTAAGGGTGCCTTGACCGAAAACTATGTATTGCAAACTTTAATTACGCAGTTTGAGGTGTTGCCTCGCTATTGGTCGCAGAATAATCCTCCCTATGAAGTGGATTTTCTGATTCAACGAGACAATGACATTTTCCCTGTTGAGGTAAAGTCCGAAGCAAATTTGGCGAGCAAGAGTCTCAGAAAATTCAAGGAATTGTTTCCGGATAAAGTGAAACTCCGTGTTCGATTCTCACTTGATAATCTGAAGCTAGACGATGATGTGCTGAACATACCGTTGTTTATGGCAGATCAAGCTGATCGATTGATTGGATTGGCGTTGAAACACAAATCCGAATGAACAAATAAGAAACATTTTGGATAGAAAAGGCATAATTTTTTCGACGAGTTATGCAGAACTTGATGTTACCGTTCCTAAATTCGCAGAGTTTTCCAGAAGAATCAACAAGATATAAACTTATTTTCCTAACATCAATGTCGGAAATACAATCAACAGCAATTTTTCAAAAAAAGCCAAAATCAAAAGGTCTTTTTTGTTTCTACGGCTGAAATTTCAGCAAACGATTTTGTAAATATAAAATGATGTTTTCCCTTTCCTATAATGACTTGAACTCAAGCAAAACCGAATAAATAACGCTAAGCGCATAGAATCAAACAATAACTAAAAGAGGTTGCACATACAATTTAAGCACAACCTCTTCGCAATAAATTATCAAAGATAGTTAATAGGTATGACTTTATCAATACCCTGTAAGGTTATAAGTTTGTCGTATAGGCAAACTACACCACCCTGACCGCGCTGAACGCTCGAAATTTTCTCAAGTACGGCGAAAGCCTGCACATCGCGTTTTTCCGGATCTGCATGTTTTTTTATTTCAATAGGATACAGCGTTCCGCTTTCCTCAATGAGCAAATCAATTTCATTCATGTCTTTGTCTCGGTAGAAATAGAGCGGTGGCTCAAGGATGCCCTTATTGTAATAGCTCTTGATAATCTCCGATATAACAAAGCTTTCAAAGAAGGCTCCTGCCATCGCACCGTTTTTCAAAACATCAGGTGTATTCCACTTCGTGAGATATGCAGCGAGCCCGGTATCAAGGAAATAGAGCTTGGGAGTTTTGATTGCTCTCTTTGTTATGTTATTGGAATATGGCTGAAGCAGATAAACGATATTGGATGCAACGAGAATGGATAACCAACGTTCTGCGGTAGGTTGACTGATACCAACATCACGTGCAAGCGATGTAAGATTCAAAAGCTGTCCTGTGGCTGCTGCCGCCGCCACCATGAACTTTGTGAATTTTACGGTATCACCGATTTCGGAAAGTTCTCTCACATCTCGCTCAATATAGGTGCGGACGTATGCGCCGTAAAACATTTGCCAGTTAAAGTCGGGATTGTCATATAGCTCAGGCATAGATCCACGGTGTATCCGATTCCAAATATCATCATAGGAAATATCGGCAAGTTGCCCTTTACGCTCTGCAAAGTATTCTTCGGTGGGAAGAAACGGTGTATCACATTCGATTCCGTATGTTTCTCTCAAGGAAAAGCCTAGCAAGGTAACAAGGGCGATGCGTCCGGCAAGAGATTCACTAACACCCTTCATCATCTTGAATTGTTGAGAAGCGCACATGAAGAATTGTCCTTTCTTGCGTCCACGATCAAGATACAGTTTGATCTGCTCAAAAAGCGTAGGAACTTTTTGAATCTCGTCAATAAAAACAGGCGGTGGATTATCCTTAAAGAAGGTTAGGCTTTCCTCTTCGGCACTTGCTCGAATGATGGGATCGTCAAGGGTGACATACCCGATATCACCAGTCAGTCTCTCAAGCATTGTAGTTTTACCGACCTGCCGCGGGCCTGACACGAGTACAGCACCAAACATTTTTGATAACTCCTGTACGGTTTTTTCTGCGTGTCTTTTAATATACATCAAGCAGCACTCC
>JAUNJO010000041.1 GCA_030533225.1 Eubacteriales bacterium | reverse complement strand
AATATGCAAGCAAGATGTGCAAACAATCTTATGATGTGATTTATTCAGTGTTTCCCTAAAACTCAAAAAACAATTTGCCCCTGACGGCTTAAGTTACCGTCAGGGGCTTCTTATACTTATATTATATAGAAATAAGGTATATTTTCAAAGATTCAGTTCAGGTTTTCTCTTGTCATGAGCAATGCGTTTTCTGTGGGGTTTTTATAGTAATTTTTTCTGACACCCACTTCCCTGAAACCAAACTTTTTATAGAGGGAAATTGCCGGAATATTACTTTCCCGCACTTCAAGAGTAATGAATGCAAGGCCCTTATCCTGTGCGGTTTTTATAAGCTCCGACATGAGCATATTGGCGATTCCCTGTCTACGGTACTCTTTGAGCACCGCAATTTCCGTAAGACTTCCCTCGTCCAAAATCCACTCAAGAGCCGTAAATCCCACAAGCTTATCTCCTAAAAAGCCGCCGATTAGCAGGGCGTTTTCCCTTTTGAGCATAGCGTCTATTGTCTCTTGCGACCAAGGGGTGCTGAATGAGGCATTCACTAAATCATGAACTGATTTTCCATCGTCGCAGTTCAGTTTCCGAAGTATCACTCTGTCACTTATGCAAAATCTCGAAAAAAGTTCTCCGAGAGATAAAATCATCTCATCGCGGCAGATTATATACCTGTCCAAGTTGCCGCCGTAAGGGTCGGAAATCCCCCCTCTGTCCTGTGCAAGCACAAGGAGTTTCTCCTCAGGCACACCAAAATTCAAAAGTGCCTCTTTGTGACTTTCGGTCATACACACAATGAGTTCATAGTCACTTAAAGTTATATCATCAAGTGCGGTAGACCTGAAACTGCTCAGGTCAACTCCTAATTGCTCGCAGGCAATTCGGGAATTTTCCGATGCAGGCAGGCCCGTAATGGTACAAACACCGCAGGAATCGGCTCTGTGTGAAAGTCCTTTTTCTTCTGCCATTTTGTTGAACAGCGCCTCTGCCATAGGGCTTCGGCAGGTGTTTCCGGTGCAAACAAACAATATCTTCATAGCTTAACCCTTTGCGTCATACCAAGTCTCGCCCATTGCAGCCTCCGCCACCATAGGTACAGAGAGTTTGACGGCGTTTTCCATTTCCTCCTGCAAGAGCATTGCCGCCATCATAGCCTCCTCCCGGGGTGCTTCTACAATAAGTTCATCGTGTACTTGCAGAATAAGCCTTGTACGCATTCCCTCGGCTTTTAATCTCTCGTCTACTCGTATCATGGCGATTTTGATTATGTCTGCCGCTGTGCCCTGAATCGGCATATTCCGTGCAACCCGTTCACCGAAAGAGCGTGTAATATGATTGGAGGCAGTAAGTTCCGGAAGATAACGCCTTCTGCCAAAGACTGTCTCCACAAAGCCTCTCTCCCGTGCCTGCTCGATAACATTTTTCATATATCTGTCAACACCCGAATAGTGAGCAAGATAGTTCTCAATATACTCTTTGGCTTCGTAGTTTTTTACTCCGATATCCTTGGCAAGCGAGAACGCTCCTATTCCGTACACAATGCCGAAGTTTACCGCTTTTGCACGGCTTCGCATCAAAGGAGTAACCATAGGCTCGGGCATATTGAAAACCTGTGAGGCGGTGACGGTGTGTATATCCGTATTGTCAATAAATGCCTTGCGCATATTTTCATCCCCGGATATATCCGCAAGAACACGAAGTTCAATCTGGGAATAGTCGGCATCAACAAGCACCGAGCCTTTTGCAGCCACAAAAAACTTTCGCAGTTCCCTGCCGAGCTCTGTCCTCACGGGTATGTTCTGCAAGTTTGGTTCGGTGGAGCTGATTCTGCCTGTTCGGGTTTCCTTTTGATTAAAGCTTGTATGGATTCTTCCGTCCTCTGCGATAACTTTCAAAAGTCCGTCGCAGTAGGTTGACTTTAGCTTTGCGTAGGTGCGGTACTGCAGAATCATCCCCACTACAGGATGGTGTACACGAAGCTCCTCTAAAACCTCCGCATTGGTGGAATATCCGCTTTTTGTCTTTTTCTTGGCGGGCAAACCAAGTTTCACAAACAACGCTTCACCCAACTGTTTTGGGGAGTTTATGTTGAATTCATAGCCTACAGATGAGTAAATTTCCTGCTCCAAAGCCTTGAGCTTTTCGCCCACAAACTCTCCGTAATGCTCTATTCCCTCTCTGTCAACGGCAAAGCCCACATTCTCCATGCGTGCCAGAACCTTCGCAAGAGGAAGCTCAATTTCACGAAGGAGTTTTTCCTGAGATTTTTCCTTTATATCCTTTGAAACAGCCTTATAAAGCTCGGGTAAACTCAAACTCGCGGTGCTGATTGCGTCCTTGTCATACTCGCCAATAACCGAAGCTTCGGAAATCTGATATTCAGCGCTGAGTCTCTCCACACTGTAGTCCGGTGACGAGGGATTCAAAAGGTATGCTCCCAGGGAAATATCAAACTCTGCCACAGGGATATCATAACCCAAAGCATCGGCAATAGCATAAACCGGCTTTGAATCATAGTAGATGTTTTTACGCTTTTTATCGGTGATATAGGAGATGAAAATTTCTCTGCTGTCCGTATAGTAGCAGGTGTCCTCTGTGTAAACATAAAAGCATTTTAATTCTTTATTTGAATATTGAATATCCGCAACCTGCCCCTGAACACAGGGAATTTCAGAATAATCCTTTACCGCCTTAAAGGTAATCTGCCTCTGGGGTTTTTCTTCATTTTCACGGGTTTCGGTGAGTTTTTCACCGCTTAGTCCCAACTTTTCAATGAGCTTGAAAAGTTCAAGCCGTGCCATTAATGAAGCCGCTTTCTGCGGGTCTGTCATGTTTACTCTGTAGTGCTCAATCTCTGTGTCAATGGGCACATCGCAGTAGATTTCACCGAGCATTAAGCTTAGATAAGCATTATCTTTATCTGCAATCAGTTTTTTCCTTGTTCCCTCTTTGATTTTTTCGGAATCTATGTTCTCGTAAACTCCGTCAAGGGACCCGAAGTTCTTTATTAGTTCGGTTGCGCCCTTGGGACCGATTCCCGCAACGCCGGGGATGTTGTCGGAGGTATCTCCCTGCAGAGCCTTAATATCAATGAGTTTTCGAGGCTCAACTTTGTAAACCTCCATAACCTTATCCACATCATAAATTTCGGCGGAAGGAGCACCCTGCTTTGTTGATGCGAGTCTCACCGACACATGCTTTGAAACAAGCTGAAGAGAATCCCTGTCTCCTGTGGCGATAATGCACTCATCATTCCCGTTTTCGCAGGACTTTGCAAAAGTACCCAAAATATCGTCAGCCTCGTAACCCTCACAGGACACAAGCTTGTAGCCCAAAAGGGTGAGAAGCTCCTTTAGAGGGGCTACCTGCACTGCAAGTTCCTCGGGCATACCCTTTCGGGTGCCCTTGTAGTCAGCGTAGGCCTTATGGCGAAATGTGGGTGCTTTCAAATCAAAAGCTATTGCCACAGCGTCGGGATTTGTATCTGCCTTTATCTTTTCAAGCATAGTGAGAAAACCGTAAATTGCATGGGTAAACTGTCCGTCCTTTGTGGTCAAAGGTCGGATTCCGTAGTAGGCTCTGTTCATTATGCTGTTGCCGTCAACTGCAAGTATTCTCATAATTTATACATCACATCCACAACTTTTCCGTTTTTTATGTACTCACGGGGCACACGCTTTGAAACTGCACAGATTATCTCGTAGTTAATTGTTCCTGCCATTTTTGCAAGGTCGTTGACGGTAGGTGCGTTATCCTCTCCGTTTGAGAAAACTGTCACTTCGTCACCTATCTTAACATTCTCGATATCCGTTACATCTATTATGGTCTGATCCATGCAGATTCTTCCCAAAATCTTTGCCTTTTTGCCGTCTACACTCATGTATCCTGCCTCGGAAAAGGAACGGAAATACCCGTCGGCATAACCTATGGGCACAGTTGCAACCACCATGTTGTGAGTTGCGGTAAAGGTTCTGCCGTAGCTGACACTGCAGCCGGCACGAAGCTCCTTCACAAAGCTGATGGTAGACTTTAGCTTCATCACGGGAGAAAGCTCAAAACGAGGCTTCAGTGCAGGGTTTGGAGACAGTCCGTAAAGGATAATTCCTGCGCGCACCATGGAAAACCGAGCATCGGGATAGTACTCTGTTGCACCGCTGTTGGCATGATGGACATACTCGAAAGTAATGCCCATATCCTCAAGCTCGGATAAAACAAACCTGAAGCTCTCAAGCTGGTCTTCTGTGTATGCACGGCCCCTTGCTCCCTCGTCGGCAACGGAGAAGTGAGCCATAATGCCTCTCACTTTGAGTCCGTCTAAAGCGCAGACATGTGCAATATCGTAAATCGACTGCATATCCTCGGGAAAGCTTTGACACATAAAACCTATTCGGCTCATACCCGTGTCAACTTTCACATGAACATCTATCTTTACCTTTTCGCGGACACACTCCCGAGAGAGCGCTATAGCATAGTCAAGCCCGAAAACCGCCTGAGTAATCTGATATTTTGCAAGTTTTTTTGCCTCAGCTACGGGAGTATAGCCTAAAATCAAAATAGGCTTTTCGATACCTGCGTCACGAAGTTCAATGGCCTCGTCAATATTGGAAACTGCAAAGAAATCAGCACCCAAAGAGCTGTAGAGATTTGCAAGCGTACCTGCGCCGTGACCGTATGCGTCAGCCTTGACAACACAGCAAAGCTTTGCATCTCCTATATTCTCACGAATGGTACGAAAGTTTTTTTCAGCGGCGTCAAGGTCAATCTCCGCCCAAGTTCTCTTTAATATATCCACAACTTGCACTCACCTTTCACAAGTTCAAATCAATATTTATCTGATATTAATTATATTACCAAAACCTTTAGAAATCAACAAAAAAAACAGCCTTTCTTTCGAAAGGCTGTACCGCTTACTCTTCTGCCGATTTCCTGCGTTTTATGAGTTTGAGCAATACATAAACCGCAACGCCCAATAAGGTTATGATGCTTATCCACTGAGAAGTTGAAAGGCCGAAAAGTCTGCCGCGGATTTCATCCCCTCTCAAAAACTCAAGAGCAAATCGGATGACTGCATAGGAGGCCAAATAAACCCCCATCAGTTCACCGCTGAATTTGTTTTTAAGGAAAAGCAAAAGCAACAGTGAGGCAAGCAAAAGCAAGATACCCGACTCACAAAGCTGAACAGGGAAACGCGCAACGCTCTCCGCATTCCCCGAACCCAATATTCTGCCCGAAATACCGTTTTCCCAAGGTATTCCGTAGCAGCAGCCGGCGAAGAAGCAACCAACTCTGCCGAAAGCGTGGAAAAGAGGCAGGGCAACTGCGAAAATGTCACCGTACTGACCGACTGACAGCTTTCTCACTTTGATGACGATAAAGCCTGCAAGTACTCCTCCGTACAGTCCGCCGTAAAATACCATTCCGTTGCAGTAATTCCAAATATCCTTTAAGAACTCACCGAAATTCTCGTATGTTCCGTAGTTTTCACATACCGCGATAATATCCTCAATCCGCGTAATCGCATAAAGAAGGTGCGCGCCTAAAAACACGCCGATTACTGCAAAAATCGCAATATTAATAAGTTCATTCGGGTCAAGACTGCGACGCTTTGCAAGAAAATATGCAAGAGCACCTGCCAAAAGAATACCGACAAATGATATCAGTCCGTAGGTTGGTATTTTAAGTCCGAAAATTTCCAAATATGGATGCATAGTTTACCTCCTGCTGTCAAGGAAGCTTTGGAGAATTACCACCGCCGCTACCTCATCTATAATAGCTTTACGCTTTTTGCCTCGGGTGTTGGTATCATTCATATAGCCGTGGGCGGTTATGGTTGTGCACCTTTCGTCCCAAAGCTTAACTTCTAAATCAAGCTCATCCTTCAGTTTCCCGGCAAATTCCCGGGCAGACAGGGCACTTTCACCCTCGGAGCCGTCCATATTTTTAGGCAAGCCCACTACCACAAGCTCCGCCTTGAGTTCCCGTGCTTTGTCAGCAACCTTTTCGAGGAGTGCTTCACGCCGTCTCTCAGAGATAACCTCCACCGGATAGGCAAGATATTCTGTTTTGTCCGATGCGGCAATGCCTGTTCTGGCTTTGCCCAAATCCACCGCCATAATTACCATGTCTCTTACTCCTTGCAAAGGTACACATTGACACCCCGAAGCTCCTCAACCTTGCGTGTTCCCACCCCGTCTCGGTCAATGGTATAGGCAAGTCCTTCGGAATTCACATCATCTATAGCATCGAAAATCATATAGTCTCCGCCGTAGAAAATGTCTTCTATAGCATAATAGTAACCCAAAGACTCGTCAATGTAAAGATATACTGCAAAATCTTCATTTTGTGAAGCCGAAGCAGCCTTTTTTATGGCACTTACTATGTTCTCCCTGTCGGCGTCATCGAGATTTTTCACACATACCGCACTTTTGACATAATAGTTCATATCCTCCCTGTTGCTGTCGGGGGCAATAATATTAAAACTCTTGGGAGAATCTTCGGTGCTGCCGCAGATTTCTTCCTCGCTAAGGTCTGCAAAGAGAGGATTGAAGCTGTGGTCGAGGCTCATCTGTGCCTTTGAAAGATTGAAGTACTCATAACTGACGCCCGACGAATCGTCCTCATTCCAGGTGGCGTCGGTGTAGTACCAATTTCCGTCAATATTTACACAGTTCCACATATGAAGTTCGCTTTGTCCTACACCCAAAACGCAGTAGCTTTCAATTCCTGCCACCGAAAGCAAAAGCTGAAGCGAACGGCTGTAGCCCTCGCAGACCACATCTCCTTTTACAAGAGCACCGTAAGATGTAAATGCCGCAAAGTCATCGGAAACATTGGAAACACCGTTGTTATAAGTGCAAAACTTCACTATGATATCATGCAGGAAAAGCTCACGCTCATACTCACCGAGCCCACCCTCCATATTTGTGAAGATTTCGTCTATCTTTGAATTCATCTTGACAGCGGCATCCTCAAGCTCCCCTGCCCCCATAAAAGAGAAAAGCTGGATGACAGTGGAGTTCTCTCCGAGCGCATACTCAAAGTTATTGTCAATCCAAAAGACCTGAGGATGATCACCGAAATATGCGGATATGGTCACTCTGATTTCCGCTTCCGTAAGAGGTCTGTCTCCCTTGAGAGCAATCTTGAGAGTCCTATGGGTTGATGTATCGGCGTTTTTGGTGTCGCTTATATAGTAGACGCTTTTATCTATCTCTTTATAGCATGCCTTCATATCATCATTGGGCAAACTGTTATATCCGTAGTTAAGTTCTTTTTTGTTGTAGTTGTCACTTCTGAAGTCGAAAAGATTTCGGTCAACATAGGTGTATCCCTTGTATTCCGCCACTCCCTCGGTTGTTTGTGTCTGAGGACTGTCTGTAGTACCCAAACGCGGGATTTCCGCTATATCGCAGGCACTCAGGGACAAAATCAAGGTTACTATTAAGAAAAGCGAGGCGAACCGTTTTTTCATATGCCACTCCGTTAGTAGAATTTTTCGCCTTGGCGAAAAAGGGACAGCAGTGATGCTGTCCCTTTATTGCTGTATTGAAATTACTTGGAAAGTCTTTCCTTAAGGGAAGAAAGCTGATCTCTGAGCTCCTGAGGAAGTCTGTCACCAAACTTCTCGTAGAATTCCTCGATGCCTTCTGCTTCCTTGAGCCACTTCTCGTTGTCAACCTCAAGAATTGACTTGAGAACATCAATATCCATATCAAGGCCCTCGAGGTTGATGTCCTCAGCAGCGGGAACATAACCGATAGCGGTCTCGTTTGCGTCTGCCTCACCGTTGCAGCGCTTAACAATCCACTCGAGAACACGGAAGTTGTCGCCGAAGCCGGGCCAGAGGAAGTTGCCTTCGTCATCAAGGCGGAACCAGTTAACATTGAAGATTTTGGGAGCGTTCTCACCGAGAACTTCGCCCATGTCAATCCAATGCTTGAAGTAGTCACCCATGTGGTAACCGCAGAAGGGAAGCATAGCCATGGGGTCACGGCGAACAACACCGACTGCACCTGTTGCAGCAGCGGTTGTTTCGGAAGCCATGATAGAGCCTACAAACACACCGTTGTTCCAATCTCTTGACTGATAAACAAGAGGAGTGGTCTGTGCGCGTCTGCCGCCGAAGATGATAGCGCTGATGGGAACACCCTTTGTTGAGTCGAACTCAGAGCTGATGCAAGGACAGTTCTTTGCAGGAGCAGTGAAACGGCTGTTGGGGTGAGCGCCCTTCTTATCGGAGGTCTTGCCGTTCCAAGGCTCACCTACCCAGTCAACTGCATTCTCGGGAGGATTCTTGTCGAGACCTTCCCACCAAACTGTATTGTCATCAAGGTTGTGAACAACATTTGTGAAGATAGTACCCTGCATAGTTGAAGCAAGAGCGTTGGGATTAGACTTTGCGTTTGTGCCGGGAGCAACACCGAAGAAACCGTTTTCGGGGTTGATAGCATAAAGCTTGCCGTCCTCACCCTTGCGCATCCATGCAATGTCATCACCGACAGTCCATACCTTGTAGCCCTTGGAGGTGTAACCCTCGGGAGGAATGAGCATAGCAAGGTTGGTTTTACCGCAGGCAGAGGGGAATGCGGCAGAAACATAGGTTACATTGCCGCTGGGATCTTCGATACCGAGGATGAGCATGTGCTCAGCCATCCACTCGTTCTGCTTACCGAGGTAAGAAGCAATACGAAGAGCAAAGCACTTTTTACCGAGAAGAACATTTCCGCCGTAACCGGAGTTAACGGAGATAATGTAGTTATCCTCGGGGAAGTGGCAGATGTATCTCTTCTCCTCGTCAATATCACAGCGTGCGTGAAGGCCCTTAATCCAGTCCTCACTGTCGCCGAGAGTATCAAGAACAGCCTTACCTGTTCTTGTCATAATATCCATGTTAAGAACAACATAGATAGAATCGGTTATCTCAAGACCGATCTGAGCGAGGGGAGAGCCGACGGGTCCCATGGAGTAAGGGATGATGTACATAGTTCTTCCCTTGTAACTGCCGCGAGCAATGTCGAAAAGCATCTTGTATGCCTTCTCGGGATCCATCCAGTTGTTAGTAGGACCTGCGTCCTCTTCCTTCTTGGAGCAGATGAAGGTTCTGCCCTCAACACGGGCTACATCGTTTACTGCTGTGCGATGGAGATAGCACTCGGGGAGCTTCTCCTGATTGAGCTTAATCATCTCACCGGTTTCACATGCCTCGGCACGAAGAGCCTCAACCTGCTCTTTGGAGCCGTCAATCCATACTACCTTGTCAGGTGTAAGGAGAGCCTGCATCTCGTCAAGCCATTTAAGAACTGATTTGTTGTTAGTCATTTTATTAACTCCTTTCGGTAATTTACAAATTTACACATAAATGATTAAAAACCACATGTGCCTACGACACTAATATACCATATTGTCAAAAATTTATCAATCCCTAATTTGTTTTTTCTTTGTTAATTGTTTGCAGTTTGCGGGCAGTAAATTTAGTAAAAATGCATAATACTGTTATCTGTAGTCAATAGGGAGGGTTGCCACGGCATTAAGGTCATAGTCAGCCACATTTCCACTCATGTATTCGAAGTATGCCTGAGCGCCTACCATGGCGGCATTATCTCCGCAAAGGGAAACACGGGGTACATAAAGCTTCATATTCTTTTCTGTGCAGATTCTTGCAAGTTCCCGACGCAAAAGGGTATTGGCAGAAACACCGCCTGCCGCCACAACAGTATCTACACCCAGGTCATCTGCCGCCCTAAAAAGATTCTCTGTGAGGCAGTCAACAACGGCTCTGCGAAAAGAAGCGCATAGATCCTCTTTAATTATCGTATTCCCTTTTTGCTCGGCATTATGAATCAAATTGATAACGGAGGTCTTAAGACCTGAAAAGCTGTAATCGTAAGGAGAATCCGCAACGGTGGGATGAGGCAGGGAATATGCCCTTTCATTGCCAAGCTCCGCAATCTTATCAAGCTCTACTCCCCCCGGATAAGGCATACCCATGGTGCGTGCCGCTTTGTCAAAAGCCTCACCTGCGGCATCATCCCGAGTTTCGCCGATAACTTTCATCTTTGTGTAGTCCTCTACCATTACGATGTGGCTGTGTCCCCCTGACACAACGAGACACAAGAAGGGAGGCTTCAGCTTTACATGAGTAATGTAATTTGCGGCAATATGGGAGCGCAGATGATGAACGGGAATCAAAGGCTTGCCCGTTGCAAGGGACAGTCCCTTTGCAAAGTTGACACCCACAAGAAGCGCTCCGATAAGTCCCGGTGCAAAGGTAACTGCAATGGCATCTATATCGTCTAAAGTAAGTTCTGCTTGAGTTAAAGCCTCCTTGACCACTCCCGATATGCTTTCGGCGTGGCGGCGTGAGGCAATTTCAGGTACAACTCCGCCGTAGAGTCTGTGCTCCTCAACCTGAGAGGCAACCACCGAGGAAAGAACTATTCTGCCGTCTTCAACAACAGCGGCGGCGGTTTCGTCACAGGAGGATTCTATGCTTAAAATCTTCATATTGTATTCTCCTTTTACGGAAATTAATACTACGGGTTCGATTATATCACAAATCCAGGTGAATAACAATTAAATAATTGTAGATTTTTTGAAAATAGCGTGATATAATCATAGATAAGAAAATATAAAGGAAGTGGAAAATTTGGACAGACAGAAAGAAAAAGCTATGAACACCGCAAGCGGTATTAAAAAAGGTGTTATAATGGTAGACATCGCCGTGTTCATCTTAGGCCTTATACTCACCATCTCCCCTAAGACCTCAGGTGATATTCTCTGCTATATTGCAGGAGGATTCATGGCGGTTTTCGGCGTTATCCGTCTTGTCGGTTACTTTATCAACAAAAGCAGCGTACCCTTCGGCTCCTTCGACTTGGCACAGGGTGCAGGACTTCTCGCTTTCGGTGTGCTCTTCATGGTAGCACCTGAGGTTATCAAGGCATTCATCAGTATCATCCTCGGTATTCTGCTTATAGTCTGCGGTGTGATGAAGCTCCAGTACGCAGTTGACGGCATCAAGTTCAAACTTAAGTTTTGGTGGATTTCCCTAATCGGCGCAGTTGTCACCGTCATATTGGGTGTTCTCTCCTTCATTAACCCCTTCACTCAAGGACATTGGCTCATGCTTTTCCTGGGAATCTCCTTTATAGTTACAAGCATTTGGGATGTTGTTTGCGTCATCATCACCACAAATATGATTAAGAAATCTCAGATGATAATCCACATTGAAGCAGAGGATGTAAAGGAAGACTGATCTTCACAAAGCTCTGTTACAGCATAATATACACAAAAGGTAGGCACACGAAAATCATAGTGTACCTACCTTTTTTGCTGTAAAAATAAAGTGCTGAGAGAAAATTATTCCTCATTATTTCCGAAGTTTACCTCGTAGCTTTCGATTCCCTTTGCAATAACCTCAAGGGCAACATTTCTGTCACTGACCTCGTTTACGGCTGTTTCCTTATGCTCAAGATTTTTGTAAACCTGGAAAAAGTGCTTCATCTCTTCAAAGCGGTGAGAAGGAAGCCCCGATACATCCCTAAACATATTGTAGTTGGGGTCGGTAAAGGGAATGGCAATAATCTTCTCGTCATATCTGCCGTTATCAATCATGGAGATAACTCCGATGGGATAGGCTCGAACTAAAGTGAGGGGAGCCAAAGACTCGGAACACATCAAAAGCACATCGAGAGGGTCTCCGTCATCACCGTATGTACGGGGAATAAAGCCGTAGTTGGCGGGATAGTGGGTAGATGTGTAAAGCACCCGGTCAAGAATAATATGACCGGTTTCCTTATCAAGCTCGTATTTGGTTTTACTGCCCTTGGAAATCTCAATAACACAGATGAAATCCTCGGGAGTTATGCGTTCTTTTCGAACATCATGCCATAAATTCGACATTGTAAATCCTCCGTTAATATACTGATTAAATGTATTATAGCACTTTTATTTCACAAAAACAACCAAGCGAAATAACCATACTATATTCATCATCTTCTGTGAATTGTGACAAAACGGTCAACTTTTGGCTATTTTCGGAATTTTCACGCTCCAACAAAATCACTCAAAGATAAGATATAAGATTCCTGAATCCGTCACACACAAATTTTATGTTTTTCTCCTCACATACAGTATCCCTGCAAGTGTGAATCCTGCCGAGATAGTAGCCGAGAAAGTTCTTGTGAAGTGTCGCAACACCTATGCCCTTCTTAAATCCCGCCTGGTCGGAGGGGTACATTGTGGTGCTTGACCTACAGAGCATTACATTCAATTTATTATGACTGACTGCCTCAAAGCTTTTAGATATAGTGTCCCCCAGTTCCTCCAATAGTTTTTTAGGAAAAACAAGCATAAGATTCTCTCCGTCACCTACGCAGTCAATATTTATAACCAAGGTACTGTTCTGCACATTCTTGTGAAGCCTGCGAAAATACGCTGAGCCCAAAAGTCCGTTTTCCTCGTTATCAAAGAACACAAAAGCACACTTTTCTCTTTCTTCGGGTGTCAGTCTGTCATAAAGCTCAACAAGTGACACCACACCCGATGTGTTGTCGTTTGCAGTGTGCCTGTTGGGGACACCCAGTATAAACACTCCAAGAAACAACAGAAAGAATAAACCTATGGAAAAGAAATAGTGGATAAAAAAATCTGTGGTTATCAAAGACAAAAGAATATTGCACAGAAACATAATCACGAAAAGCGGAACACAAATCAAAAGGCTGTATAAAACTGTCAGAACAATGTTCCTCGGAAAAATCAAATTCGGAAAAGGAAGAGCCGCACAGGTATCGTAGTGTGCTGTGAATACAACCTTTGCCTTATCCACATCACCGACAATAATGTTTCGGCTTTTTATAGCCCCGCCCTCCTCGACGCACACATTCGGGAAATTCCTCTTGATCAGTTCGATGAACTGAAGCTTTTGTCTTTGCGTTTTTCTCACTTGGTATTTTTCAAGTATTTCTTCACTTAATTTATTCATAATACACCTCTTTTTTATTTACCACAGAATAATACCACAATCCGACACATTAGTCCATACTCCTCAGTGTGAAATCTTGCAAATATCGGAATACTGTGATAAAATACAGTTGAAAGATTTAGGGGGTGCCGTTGTGACTTCAAATACCGAAACTAAAAAGCTTTATATTGTACTTAGCCAAACAGGTACTGTGCTCTCAAGGCTTCTTAAGATTTTCACACACAAGGAGTTTAACCACTCCTCCATCTCGCCCTTTGAGGATTTACATCTTTTGTATTCTTTCGGCAGGCTCAACGCCTACAACCCATTCAGGGGAGGCTTTACCACCGAGGGTGCAAGCTTCGGCACATTCAAACGCTTCAGTGAAACACAGGTGCAGGTTATCGAGCTTGAGGTGACTCGTGAGCAGTATCAAAATGTCTGCGACACCATTGATTTCATGCTGAATTCCGACATCACTTACCGATACAATATCATGGGACTGCTTTATGCCGCATTCGGCAAAACCTACAACAGCAAAAATAACTACTATTGTTCGGAATTTGTCGCCATGCTGTTGAGGAAAGCTGAAATTCCCTGTGCGCAGTCTCTGGGAGCGATTGTTCATCCCGTGGACTTTGCAAACATGCCTGAGGTTAAAACCGTCTACAGAGGTAAGCTTCGGGAGTTTTCCCCCGATTCTTCCAAAGTGCCACAAACTGCATAAATTAACATAATACTCATCCCCAAGCACTTCATCTTCATTGTGCTTGGGGATTTTTTCGTTTGCTCTTCGGTTTTTGGGACTTGTACAAGAGTTATTACGCGTCGCCCATGCCCCTTTGGAAGCCGTTTTCAGTCGGTGTAGAAATAATCACTGTCACCGCGGATGTACTTTTCGTAATCAATTCTGTGGCAGCCGCCTACAACCGCTTCAGGATGGTGAAAGCCTAAATGTCCTGCAAAGCCTGCGTGACTGAGGCAATGGTTTTCAAGGGAAATCACATCATTATACGGACTCATTAAAGGACTCACATCAGCTCCGAACATAAACCCCTCACCCTCGGCATCCTTGTAGAATTTTCGACAAATCTCCTCACTTCCGAGATACACATAAATCTTGCCCTCTAAGCTTTCCCTCAGGTTTCTTATTGTTCTTTTTTTCATCAAAATCACTCCTTGATCTATTCTACCGGAGCACATAAAAAGAAAAGCTCCCATCGTCGCCGACAGGAGCATAAAAACAATAAATTCTTCCCTATCGGCTCAAGCTTTAGCACCTTACCTTGTGGCAGGTTGCTGTACGGTCAACGGGCTTGTCCCTCACGCACTCTTGATAGTAACTGTATTATATCATATCATTCAGTTGTTTTCAACACTTTTGAGAATCATAATGTGGGGAGACAAATCCTTATCAAGCCAACACAGTGCATCTATCATGCTGTCATGCGGAATTGCAACGCTTCCCCTTGTTACGCCGCGTCCTTCCCGAAGGAAAAAGGCTGAACCGGCACCCTTAACCACAGGATCAGTATTATACTCGATGAAGACCGCGTAGTTGTACTCGGGGGAATAAAGACTGATCTGTTCTGCGCTGTTCCAGTCCTTGTTTTCGGTACCCTCCACAAGCTGATTGTAGTAGGCAGACTCGGGATCGTCAATCCAATAGCTCTGTTCGGTGACCTTGATGTAGTCAAGTTTTGTACCGGGATCGTCCATAATTCCGAAGCCTATACCTAATGAGAAAATTCCGGCAGGCGTTTTCAATTCGCCCTCGGACACCTGATCCGCTACACCGTTTTCACCCACATAGCCTGTGACGGTACTCATGCGGTGCGCAAATTTCCACTCATTGTCCTTTTTTTCGAAGAACATAATCCGAGCGTCTGTTCCTATGGAATCAACAACTATCAGCTGTTCAAAATCCAAATCCCCGGTAGTGTAGCCGCCCCTCTCCAAAAGCTGTGAAAGGACTTTAGGTACCTTGACTTCTTCAGGGGAAGTTTCATCAGGCGTGGTGACAACGGGTGTTGTTGTAACCTCATCGGCAGTAGCAGTTGTGCCTGTGGGCGTAATGTTATCATTTCCGTCTAAATTCAAAAGGTATCCTGTAGCAAAAACAGATGCAAACACAAGCAATAACGCAAGCACAATACACAATATATAAATAAACTTTTTGTTTTTCGTGACGCTTATTTTCTTTTCGTTTTCCATAAATACTTCCTCGGTTTAGGGTAAGTTCACAAGTATTCTGACGGATATATGGTAATACATTTTGGCGAGAGTGTCAAATACATTTTGACTACAAAAAGTTACAAAACATTTTACATAAGTGAATAAATAAAACCAATTTATCAATACTTTTTACCTCTTACCTATTACTTCTTGATACCAAAAAGCCCGCCCACTTTGCCCAAGTGTTCTTAAGGACACTTGGGCAGTTGTAT
>JAUNJO010000040.1 GCA_030533225.1 Eubacteriales bacterium | reverse complement strand
AATGATATAATCACATAAGTATTTGAAGGATGTGACAAAATGAGCGACTACTTTAATGAATACACCGATGAAATTATACCTGAAGAAGAGGTATTGCGTCAAGAGAGAATTGAAACTCAAAAAAGGCTTGAGGCGCTGAAAAAAGAAGCCTCCAAAACATTCAGCAGAGCAGGCTTTCTCACCTTTATCGCTTCCATCGTCTTTACAATAGGCAGCTACGCATTATCTTTTATTTATCTTTTTGCAGCACCTATAACACTTCCAAGCGGTGAAATAACACTCCCCGAGGCAATAGATTCTCTTCCCGACAATATTATTAACGCTGTCGTTGCTCTCTCTTGCTTCGGTGCGGTGGGCTTGCTGTTTTTGCTGATAAATAGAACAAAAATGTCACAAGCTATAACTTTCGAAAAAGTTAAGCCTTTTACCCTTATCACCCTTGTTCTGGCCGGTTTTTCAGTTTGTATGGTCAGCAATACCCTTACCGGCGTTTTCCTCGACACCTGGAAAAACATCGGAATTGACCTTAGTTTTGATATAGAAACACCTGTCAGCAACAGTCCGATTGAGATTTTGGTGTACTTTGTGGGTACCGCTATCGTTCCTGCATTCACTGAGGAATTTGCATTCCGTGGTGTTATGCTTACGCCCCTTCGCAAGTACGGTGACGCAAGAGCTGTGCTGATTACTTCAATTCTGTTCGCTCTTATGCACGGAAATTTCGTGCAGATTCCATTTACCTTTATCGGAGGACTTGTCTTCGGATTTGCAGTAGTATATACAAACTCTCTGCTGCCGGCTATGCTCATCCACGCACTCAACAACGGTTTCAGCGTAGTTTGTGACCTTATTTACACAAACGCTGATACCCTCGGCATCACCGAGCTGCAGGCTGATATAATTCTCAATCTGTTTATCGCTTTTATTATGGTAATCTCTCTATTGCTGGTGATGATATTCATAAAGAAAGAAAAAGGCTCTGTTAAACTTAACAGATACGAAGGTGAACTGCCACTCAGTGCACTTAACAAAGCTACTTATCTTAACCCCGGAATAATAATCGCCGTTATCTTCCAGATTATATACTCTGTATTTCAGCATATTTTAATTGCGTCAATGTGATAAAATATGGATAGATATGACTATATGAAAAGAGCGATTTCTTTAGGTGAAATCGCATATAGGCTCCACGAGATACCTGTGGGCTGTGTAATAGTAAAAGACGGAAAAATTATTGCAGAAGCCAACAATCAAACAGAACATGAAAAATCGGCACTTCATCATGCGGAGATTATCGCTATAGAAAAAGCGTCTAAAGCTCTTAACTCTCCGAATCTTACCGGTTGTGAACTGTATGTTACCCTTGAGCCCTGCCCTATGTGTGCCGGTGCTATTATCAATTCCAAAGTGTCAAAAGTGGTTTTCGGCGCTTTTGACAGGAACTACGGTGCATGCGGTACTGCGATGAATTTATTTTCGGCAGACAACATTCACAAACCCGAATGTTACGGCGGTATTATGGAGGATGAATGTACTAAACTGCTGAAGGATTTTTTTAACGATTTAAGAGGTAAAAGTTAACGCTATGAAAAGATGTGTAATTATCGGCGGCAGTGAGATATTAAACTATCAAAAAGCTAAAAATTTCATATCATCACAGGACTATATCATCTGCTGCGACTGCGGACTGCGACACCTCTCTCCTCTTGGAATCACTCCCGACCTTATTATCGGTGATTTTGATTCCCATGAAAATCCGAAACTTTCAACAGAAACTATTGTGCTTCCCCGTGAAAAGGACGATACAGATACCTTCTATGCTGCAAAAGAAGCACTCAAACGGGGTTTCGAGGATTTCCTGCTGATTGGAGTTACAGGTAAAAGGCTTGACCACACTTTAGGGAATATCTCTATACTTTTCTATCTCTTTAACAGAGGCAAAAATGCTGTTATCATCGACGATTACTCCCAAATGGAGATTGTGGGAACAAAAGAAAAAACGGTAACTGACAATTTCCCCTATTTCTCGCTGCTTGCAATCGACGGCGACGCAGAAGGTGTAAATATTCAAAACGCAAAGTTTCCTCTTACAGACGGAAAAATATCCGCCCGGTATCAATACGGTATAAGCAACGAAGTTATAAAAGGCAGGACAGCACAAATTACCGTTAAACACGGTAAACTCCTGCTGGTTAAAGTTGAAAACGACTAAAATAGCGGTGGTACTCACAGCATTGAGTGCCACCGCTTAGTGTTTATTTCAGGTTTTCTACTCTCTGTGCCGCAAGCATTATACCGAGCTTTCCGGCATCGTAGTTATGTGCACCCTGGAACCAAACTGCAAAGGGAGGTCTTATGGGAGCGTCTGCGGAAAGCTCAATGGATGAGCCTAAAGAGAATGAACCCGAAGCCATAACAACCTTTGAATCATATCCGGGCATTTCGGAGGGCTCGGGCACAACAAAGCTGTCAACAGGTGCAGCGCCCTGTATTCCCCGGCAGAATTCCACCAGCTCTCTCTCTCCGCCAAGCTCAATGACCTGAATTATATCTCCCCGTTTTTCGCTGTATTTAGGAGTCACTCCATAGCCTAAAAGCTCAAACAGTGCAGCGCTGAATACAGCGGTTTTCAAGGCACTTGCAGTAATTTGAGGGGCATTGTATGCACCCATGAAAAGCTCTCTGAGCATATCTAAAGTAGCGCCTACCTCCTTGCCTGTACCGGGTGTTGAAAGTCTGAAGGATGCCTGCTCCACCAAATCTGCTCTGCCGGTGATATATCCGCCTGTGCGCGCAATGCCGCCGCCGGGATTTTTAATCATAGAGCCTGCCATTAGGTCTACACCGCAGGAAAGAGGAGTCTCATATTCCACATACTCACCGTAGCAGTTATCAAGCATAATAACGCTCTCGGGTGAAAGTCTTTTGGAAATATCGCAAATTTTCTTGATTTCGTCATATCTTAATGAGGGTCTGAGTTCATATCCTCGGGAACGCTGAATATAGACCATCTTGGGTTTATGAGTGCTGAGTACTTTTTCTATTGCGGCAAAGTCCACGCCGCCGTCCTCGGTCAAATCCACCTGCTCATACTTCACACCGAAGTCCTTAAGTGATCCGCTGAAGTTAGAATCTATACCGATTGTGCCTCTCAAAGTATCGTACGGTGCTCCCGTTACACAGAGCATGGTGTCCCCGGGGCGGAGAACTGCAAAAAGCGCAACAGTTAAAGCGTGAGTACCGCTTACAAAATTGTGGCTGACCAGGGAATCTTCCGCATCAAAAACATAGGAGTACACCTCGTTGAGCGCATCCCTTCCTCTGTCGCCGTAGCCGTAGCCGCTTGAACCGCCAAACATGCTCTCGCTGATACGGGCATTCTGAAAAGCTTTGAGCATCTTTAACTGGTTGTAATTTCTAACATCGTCTATGTACTCGAAAGCCTCCCTGCACATATCTGTGGCCTTCTGAGACGCTAAAAGTATTCTGCTGTCGATATCATAAAACTTATTCATACTTTTCCTCATATTTTAACTAAATAACATTTATTTTGCGTTATAAAACCGCATTTTGAATAAAAATCCAGGTTGCTTTCAGAGGAAAGCAAAAGATATTCTCTTGTATCCACATTGCAAATATCATGCAAAAGCTGTCTTGCAAAACCATTTCCACGGAAATATTCATCCGTTATAAGAAAATTGATGACAGCAATTTCAGAGCCTAAGGAGACCCCTGCAACCGAAACGGCAGTATCACCATGATAAATTCCGAAAACACTCAAATTTCCGTGACGGACCATGTGGGATAAATCAAGATAAAATTCATCTGTAATATCAATTGATTTTCCTCTGCATACTAACTTTGCACAATTTTTCAGTTCAAAGGATTCTTCAAGCGTTTTACAGCTTGAAGGAAAATTCCTCTCACCGTTGTTTTTGAATTTCAGTTCATAACAGGTTTCGTAAACACCTGATATACCCTGAGCCAAAGCAAGCCTGTCAACATAGACCTGAGAGTTTTCAAAGCCAGAAATCCACATTGAAAGTTCCGATAAATCCGCTTTTTCATCGGTGATGCAATACAAAAAACTGTTATATCGCAAAATCAGTGCCACAGCTATGTTTTCCTTGTACTCTATAAAGAATTCGCAAAAACTGTATTTTGCTCCGTACGCCTCTAAATATAGGTTTACAACAGCTTTCAGATAATCTGACGATTCCAAGGAGTTTAAGGCTTTGATAATTGCTCTTTTGTCTTTGCAAAAAGTAATCATTTTAAGTCGTTAACAATGGAAATGAAGTGATTTCCTCTTTCCTCAAAATCTCTGTATTTATCGAAGCTTGCAGATGCAGGAGAAAGTGCTACAATGTCACCCGAGCACGCATTGTCTCTTGCAATTTTCACCGCTTCTTCCATATTGTCAACATGGAATATCCGAGGATTATTCTCGGCATATTCAGGGGATTCTTTTACTGCGGTTTCGATTTTTTCGGCGGTATCGCCCATCAAAATCAAAGTTTTAACCTTTTTGCAGATAACACTTCCCAATGGGTCATAAGGAATGTGCTTATCGTAACCGCCGCAAATTAGAATCATCTTTTCCTCAAAAAGAGAAAGCATACCGCAGGCGGTTCTCGTCGGCGAGGAGGCAATGGAATCGTTATAGTACTTAACTCCTTCAAACTCTCTCACAAACTGTGCCCGGTGCTTGACACCACTGAATGTTTTTGAAACCTCTCTGACAGTTTTAATATCTATCAGGTCATAGGTCGCGCAGATTGCAGCCATATAGTTTTCTACATTATGATGACCGGGAATAAGTATATCGGAAATTTTTATGACTTCCTCTTGTTTTTCTCCGCTATTATACCAAATAGCGTCGTTGTGGATATAAGCACCCACAGAAGGCTTTTGGGAAGAACTGAAAAATCTAACCTGAGCATTCGCAGAACAGGAAAACTCCTTGGTGATTTCATTATCGAGATTCAGTACACAAACGTCATCGGCGTTTTGATAAGAAAGGATATTGCGTTTTGCTTCGATATACTCATTCATATCCTTGTGCCAGTCAAGGTGGTTAGGCGCTAAATTGGTTACAACGCTTATCTGAGGGCTTTTTCTCATGGATATAAGCTGAAAGCTTGAAAGCTCTACCACAGCCACATCCTCAGGTGAAATTGAGTAAATTTCAGGCATCAGAGGATTTCCTATGTTTCCGCCAAGATGAACTTTGTAGCCTTTTTTCTTAAGAAGCTCGGAAATGATTGTTGTGGTGGTGGTTTTACCGTCCGAACCAGTTATTGCAATAATTCTACAAGGGCAAAGCTCAAAGAAAAGCTCCATTTCCGAAGTAATTAACACACCTTCGTCACGAAGTTTTGACAGTATGGGCATGCTGTAATTCATGCCGGGTGTACGAAATAATATGTCAACATCCAAATTGTCGAGATATCCTTTTCCAAGACAAAGAGTGGCACCGTACTCTTCGGCAATCTGAGCATTAGCGCCTAAAGTATCGTATTCCCTGCTGTCACAGGCAATTACACGAGCACCCGACTCCGAAAACATCTTTATAAGTGGCAAGTTACTTCTTCCAAGCCCAACAAACGCTACTCGTTTGCCTTTGCCTCCTTCGAAATAGGCCTTAATTTTATCTTGCACAAATATCCTCCTCTCAAGGAAACATTACGTTATATAATACTATAACCGGGGAAAAATATCAATAATAATTTGCACAAAAAAACAGACGGTATAAACCGCCTGCGAAAAATCCGAAATATTACTTTTCTCTTCCTAAAAGGTAATCCACCGATACCTCAAGGATATCAGCAAGTGTGACAAGTTCAACATCTGTAACATAACGAATCTGTCCTTCAAGCTTTGAAAGACCGGAAGCGTTCATATCTACACCGTTAACCTGAAGCTGAGCCAAAAGCTCCTTTTGCTTCATACCTCTCTTTTTTCGTGCGGCTTCAACCCTTGCGCCTACTAAGTTGCGGTCGCCGAGTTCCTGTTTGCGTAATCTCATTAATAAATCCCCTAACTAAAGTACCCAAAATAACGAAATTAATATTCTTAAAAAGCAAATTAATTCAACTGTGGAATTATTATAATACTTTATTGGAAAAAAAACAAGTGTTTTTGTAAATTTATTTAACGAAATGAAATAATTTGGCAAAAAGGATTACAAAATCGTAAATTTCTATCTTTTTATCGCCGTTTTTAACAAAAATCTTTTTTTCTGTTTCCTTATGACGAAATAGATGGTATTATATTAACGATGTCTGTGTCCCTGAAAAGGAGGAAAAACTATGAACAACAGCATTACCGACAGAAACCTGACTCTGCTTACTGATTTTTATGAACTTACTATGGCCGGCGGATACTTTGAATGCGGAAACAAAGACAGAATTGCCTACTTTGATATGTTCTACAGGAGTAACCCCGATAAAGGCGGATATGCCATTATGGCAGGAGTAGAGCAAATGCTCGAATATTTACTTAATCTCAGATTTACTGATGCGGATATTGACTTCTTACGCTCAAAAGGTATATTTTCAGAGAAATTTCTTGAGTATATTCGAAATTTTAAGTTTGAATGCGATGTTTGGGCGGTACCGGAAGGAACGCCTATTTTCCCCGGTGAACCCATCGTAACTGTTCGCGGACCGTTAATTCAAGCGCAGTTTGTGGAAACCATGATTTTGCTATGCATAAATCATCAAAGCCTTATTGTAACAAAAGCCAACAGACTTTCCCGTGCTGCACAAGGCAGGACAGTTATGGAATTCGGTTCCCGTCGAGCTCAGGGCTTTGACGGAGCAATATACGGCGCAAGGGCTGCATATATCGGCGGTTGTGTAGGCTCTGCCTGTACAATTTGTGACAGGGATTTCGGTGTACCGGCTCTGGGCACTATGGCGCACTCCTGGATTCAGTCCTTTGACACGGAAATCGAAGCTTTCAAGGCCTATGCTTCACTGTATCCCGACAACTGTACACTTCTTGTAGATACTTACAACACCCTGAAAAGCGGCATTCCCAACGCAATCAAAACCTTTGATGAAGTTCTAAAGCCTCTCGGAAAAAGACCTAAAGGAATAAGAATCGACAGCGGTGACATCACCTATCTGTCAAAAAAAGCCCGCAAGCTTCTTGACGAGGCAGGATATGAGGACTGCAAAATCTGTGCCTCTAACTCACTTGATGAGTTCATAATCAGAGATATGCTCATTCAGGGCGCAAAGGTAGATACTTTCGGTGTTGGCGAAAGATTGATTACCTCCTCCTCTTCCCCTGTTTTCGGCGGAGTGTATAAGCTTGTTGCCCTTGAAAAAGACGGCGATATTATCCCAAAAATCAAAGTCAGCGAAAATGTAAGCAAAATAACAACCCCCTGCTTTAAAAATTTATATAGACTGTATGACCTTGAAACAAACAAGTCAATCGCCGATGTAATCACAAAATCTGACGAAATAATCGACGACAGCAAGCCCTATGAGATATTTGACCCGCACAATACCTGGAAAAGAAAGACTATAGAAAACTTCAAAGCGGTAAACATTCGCAAGAAATACATTGAAAACGGAAAACTCATTGAAAAACTACCCAAAATTGATGAAATCAGGCAGTACTGCAAAGAGCAGATGGATACACTCTGGGACGAGGTTACAAGATTTGAAAATCCTCACACCTATTATGTGGACTTATCCGAGGAGCTTTGGTCAGTTAAAAACAGTCTCTTAAGTAAATAAAAAAACGCCGGCAACAAAAGTTGCCGGCAATTTTTTGCGTAAAAAAGCTGCCGAAAGGCAGCTTCTTCAGCGACTGAATCTATAAGCCGAATTCTGTTAAAAGCAGCTATCTATCTTGGCTTAGTGTTACCACTAAGCTCGGTGCCACCTCCCCGGGACCGCCGAGCAAGCGTCAATGTCCCTCCACGGTGTTGCTTCGAATAGGGTTTACAGGGCAGTTAAGTCTCCTTAACTCCGGTGAGCTCTTACCTCGCCTTTCCATCCTTACCTCAAAAGAGGCGGTTTATTTCTGTTGCACTATCCCTAGGGTCGCCCCCGGCGGCTGTTAGCCGTTATTCTTGCTCTGTGAAGCTCGGACTTTCCTCGGATACGCCCTTTCGAGACTGTACCCGCAGCTACTCAATCCACTCGCATAATGTATATTATCCTATATTCTTGGTTTTGTCAAATTAGGATTTTGTTTTTGAGAATATAGAGGAGTTTTTCTCTGTCGTTATCACATTTTTGAGAAATCACAGCATTAAGCAAAATATTAAGCACTTCGCCCACCTCACGGCCTTTATATCCGCAGGACAAAACATCGTCGCCGTTTACTGAAAGCTGTGAGATTTTGTAGCACTCGCCTTTGTCTACAATCTCATGTGCTCGTTTCTTGACATTATTTATAAAGTTGATTTTTTCTTCACGCTTGTACTCGGACTGAGCTAAAGTATCAGCCATTTGAATATCCATAAGCTTAAAGAAAAGTTCTGTGTCGATAATTCTCAGCACCTTTTTAATATCGGCATCCCCCTGTCGAAAACGCTCATCATGATACTTTATGAGAGTAACAACATTGTTTACAAGTTTGGAGGAAAATCCAAATCGCGATAGTTCTCTTTGGGCTATTGAGGCACTTATTGCTTGATGTCCCTTAAAGTGGTCAATACCTTTACTATCGGTTGTGTGTGCCTGTGCCTTACCAAAATCGTGGAAAAGTACTGCAAGTCTAATCTCCAAATCTTCAGGTGTGTTCTCGAGGGCTGCTAAAGTGTGCTTCCATACATTATATATATGATGGGGATTGTTTTGCTTAAGGTTGATAACAGGCTCAATATCGGGAATAATAGCAGTAAGTACGTCTGTAAATTCAAACAGAAAATCACTTCTGACATTTGAGAGCATAAGACCTTCAAGCTCCTTCTTAATCCGTTGGGGATGAACGGAAGACAAATTATCCTTACAGGAGTGAATGGCAGCTTTTGTGGACTGTTCAATATTAAAATTCAGTTTTGAAGAAAATCTCAAAGCTCTCAAAATCCTCAGCGCGTCCTCTGAAAAGCGCTTTTCCGCTTTTCCCGTTGTGCGGATAACCTTTTTTTCTATATCTATTATTCCGCCCCAGGGGTCGATTATCTCACCGTCGGAGGATGCGGCAATGGAATTTACTGTAAAATCCCTTCGGCTTAAATCGTCTTCAATATTTTTTGAAAAAATGACATTATCGGGATGTCTGTTGTCTTTGTAGTCTCCGTCAAGTCGAAAGGTAGTAATTTCATACACATCATCGTCTATAACTACAGCAACGGTGCCGAATTCAATACCTGTGTCTATTGTTTTGTAACCTTCAAAGCATCTTGCTATCTCTTTTGGGGTGGCATCGGTTGTAAAATCGAAATCAGCAGGAGTTCTGCCCATTAGCATATCACGGACACAACCGCCGACAGCGAAACATTCAAATCCGTTATTTTTTAGTGTTTCAAAAATTATTTGGGTTTTTTCAGGAAATTTCAGCAAGGAAAATCACCTCAAAATTATTATATCACATTTTAGCAGGTTTTGAAAGATAAAACAAAACATAAGCATAAAACTTAATTTTTCTTGTATTACTGTTAAATCTTTTTTCTTATCGCAAACATACCAAACTAAGAAAATAAAATCATCTCATACTTATAGTACTAAAGTAACGGAGGTGAAAAATGAAAAAACTAATTGTGATTGTAAGTCTCGCTTTGACTCTCATAATGATTCCGACTGAAACATCTGCACTGGGCACCGAAACTGACAGAGAAGTAATCCTTGGGGGTGAACCCTTTGGAGTAAAAATGTACTGTGACGGCGCTATGGTTGTAAAATGCAATGAAAATTCTGTTTCTCAAAACATTAAGGAAAAGGATGTTATAATTAAAGCTGATGATTATAAAGTAGAATCCACCGATGACCTTACTGAAGCTGTTAATAATTCAAACGGAAACAGAATAAGTCTTACTATAATACGAAATCAGGAAAAAATAACAGAAGAAGTAATCCCACAGCTTGAAAGTGACGGACAATACAGAATCGGGGTATGGGTTAAGGACAGCGCCGCAGGACTTGGGACAATTACCTTTTACAGAAATGACAACATGAGTTTCTGCGGACTCGGACACGGTATATGTGAAAGCAACACAGGCACGATTATGCCCATATCAAGAGGAAGCATCGAGGGTGCGAGTATAACATCCGTAACGCCTAACCAAAACTCTGAGGTTGGATGTCTTAACGGATTTTTCACAGGCTCTGAAATCGGGATAGTTAAAAATAACTGTGAAAACGGAATTTACGGCAGTTTGAGTAATAAAAAGTTAGATAAACCCTCTATTGAAGTCGCATCAAGTGATGAGATTGAAAAAGGAAAGGCATTTATTTTCACAACAGTTTCAGGAGAGGAACCTAAAGAGTTTGAAGTTGAAATCAAAAGAATAAACAAACTCAGTAAAACACAAAATCTTGTAATAGAAATAACCGATGAGGAACTGCTATCCGTATCAAACGGAATAGTTCAGGGAATGTCAGGCTCACCGATAATCCAAAACAACAAACTTGTAGGTGCAGTAACGCACGTTTTAGTTGAAGACACAAATATGGGTTATGGAATTTTTGCCGAAACTATGTATGATAGAACAGAAAAAATAACGGAAATCAGAAAAGCGGCATAAGAATAGGGGTTGTAAAAAATTTCGTTTTTTTACAGCCCCAATTTCTTCTTGAAAACCCTGACAATTGGTAATATAATTTATACAAGGAGGTAATATTATGAGATACAAAATTGTTGGCGACAGCTTACCTGCTGTCATTATAAATCTCCAGAACGGTGAAAAACTTATCAGCGAAGCCGGTGGCAGAGCATGGTCAAAAGGTCCTGTTTTAACCGAAACAACTTCAGGCGGTGGCGCAGGCAAGGTTTTCGGCAGAATGTTCAGCGGTGAAAGTCTTTTCCTCAGCAGGTACACTGCACAGGGTGACTGTGAAATTGCTTTTGCCTCATCATTTCCCGGCTCAATCATCGCCCGCGAGCTTAAGGAAGGCGAAAGCATAATTTGTCAAAAAAGTTCATTCCTCTGTGCTTACGGCAATGTTGACCTTTCTATCCACTTTAGAAAGAAACTATCTACCGGTCTTTTCGGCGGTGAAGGCTTTATTATGGAAAAAATCACAGGTCCGGGAATGGTTTTCCTTGAAATCAACGGCTACTCTCCTGTCTATGAGCTTGCCGCCGGTGAAAAAATCGTATGTACAACAGGTATTCTTGCTTTAATGGATTCCACATGTACCATGGATGTTGAGATGGTAAAAGGCGCAAAAAATGTGTTCTTCGGCGGTGAGGGTCTATTTAATACAGTTGTAACCGGTCCCGGTAAGGTTTACCTGCAATCTATGACCGCTGCAAACCTTGCAGAGTGTATTATCCCCTATATTCCAAAGGGAAACTAACATACATCATTCACAATAAATACGCCGACCGTTTTGGGTCGGCGTTTTTCTCTATAATCACACATGTATTTGAAAAATAAACAAATCCCATTATAGTAACATAACCCATAGCAAAAGGCTGAAAAAAATAATAAATATTTATTTTTATTATTTATGTGTCGATTTAGGTCAGAATTCTATTTGAATAATTTTCACATTTCATCTTGATTATTATTCATATTTGTGGTAATATTTAGTCATCAAATTAAACATTTGGGGGATTTTTTATGGACAGCAAAATGAAAGTTTTAGTCACAGAAAGTCAAAGTGAGCTCAGAGAAAAGGAGAATGTGTATAGCAAATTCAATTTTTCTCCTATTCCCTGCAAAAAAGACGGCGAAGAGATTGTCTCAAAAATTCTTAATGAAAAACCGGATGTGGTTTTCATGGATCTCTTCATGTCTAAACTTGACAGCATTGGTGTCATGAAGGAAATTAAACGCAACAGCAATGATAAAACACCGCTGTTTGTTGTATTTTCCGCCTTTGACAGCTCGACCCTTGAAAGAGAGGTTATGGAAAACGGCGCATCGTATTTTGTTATTACTCCGTACAACCTTGAAAGTCTGCTCGATAATGTGAAAAATATTCTCAATAAGCAAAGCGGACAGCAAGGAGGAATACATAAACTCAGTGATTTCGGCGGAGTTGAAATGAAAGTTACCGAAATTTTACATCAAATCGGTGTGCCGGCTCACATCAAAGGTTATCATTACCTGAGAGATTCCATAATTATGTCTATCGAACACCCGGAAATCATCAATGCAGTTACCAAACAGCTTTATCCGTCAGTTGCAAAAAAATATGAAACTACATCGTCGCGGGTTGAACGGGCAATTCGCCATGCCATTGAAGTTGCTTGGGACCGTGGAGATGTAGATATATTGAACTCATATTTCGGTTATACTATTCACATAAGTAGAGGTAAACCTACAAACAGTGAGTTTATAGCAATGATAGCAGACAAACTGAGATTACAGCTGAAATCAGTTAGTTAAACTACCTGCCTCTGTATTTATACAGAGGCTTTTTCATTGACTTTTCACTTCATTTCGATATATTTTATCGATATAACATGATAGGACTTAATATTATCCCTCATGATATGGTTATTCTCAGGGGTATTGTGGAATTTTCATTAGCGGTACCCATTGTTATACTTAACTACAAGTACTTCACATCAGGATTCAAGGCTATTTTTAGGCTCAATCCCAATATGGATTCCCTGATTGCAATCGGCACTGTGACATCAATTCTATTCAGCCTTTGGGAGCTGTTTTCAGATTGTTTAACAATTCTCTTTGTATACCAACCGCCGCCGGTGTATTGTATCTCACACCGCTGAACCTAAAGCTTTCCCCTATGATTGGTACTAAGGTTACCGATATTAAGTGATAACAAAAGCCACACTTCATGTTTTTTTGAAGTGTGGCATATATTTTTTTGGATTTACTTTTTGTCGTCTGATATAATCTCTTTAAGGGAGGTAGCAAGCCCTGCGAGACTTTGAATCTCTGAGGGTATGATAATCTTTGTAGCCTGACCGTCTGCGGCTTTACCGAACGCTTCAAGGCTCTTAATTGCAATAACTTCCTTTGTGGGATTTGCTTCATTGAGCATTCTCAGTGCATCGGCATAAGCTTTTTGAACAGCCAGAATAGCCTCAGCTTCACCGGTTGCCTCACGGATTTTTGTCTCTCTTACAGCATCAGCCTTCAAAATAGCAGATTCCTTAAGACCTTCTGCAACGAGGATTTGACTGCGTTTCTCACCCTCTGCATCAAGAATTCTTGCTCGGCGCTCACGCTCGGCCTTCATCTGCTTTTCCATAGCGTCCTGAATTTCCCTGGGAGGCAAGATATTTTTAAGCTCAACGCGGATAACCTTAATACCCCATGCATCAGTAGCCTCATCAAGAATTACTCTGATTTTATCGTTAATGGTATCTCTTGAGGTCAAGGTGCTGTCAAGTTCCAAATCACCGATAATATTTCGCAAGGTGGTGGCAGTTAAGTTCTCTATAGCATCTAAAGGGCGTTCAACACCGTAGGTGTACAGTTTGGGGTCCGTAATCTCAAAATAAACAACCGTATCAATTTGCATTGTTACATTATCACGGGTAATAACCGGCTGAGGCGGAAAATCCACCACCTGCTCCTTGAGTGAAACTCTCTTTGATATTCTGTCAATGAAGGGAACCTTTACATGGAGACCGGTCTCCCATGTCTTATAGTACGCACCAAGTCTTTCAACTACAAAGGCGTGAGCCTGAGGTACAATTTTGATATTGGCAACAATCACAATTAATACGAATATTACTATTCCACCGATAATCAAATATGGCATAAAAATTACTCCTTTTCTCCGTCTTCACAGGGTGATACAATCAGTTTTACACCCTGTATCGACTTAACAATAACATATGTATCTTTGGGGATAATATTCTCTGTGTCCCCTTTTGCGGTCCATTTCTTGCCGTCAACCAAAACAAGTCCTGTACCTTTTATGAGGTCAATATCCTCAAGAACACGCCCGTTCATACCAACATATCTATCTGAATTTGTTTTAGTGACCTTGAAGTTTTTAAGTTTCTTAACTACAGGCTTTGTAAGTATAAGTGACACCGCCGAAACGACAATGAACACAACAATCTGCCAGACAATCTGCCCATCTAAAAATGTAAAGGAGCAAACTGCCGCTGCGGCAGCGCCTATGGCGAACCAAATTGACACAAGCTGTGTGGTACACAGTTCTACTACACCGAGTATCAGGGCTATTACCAGCCACACATAAGCCAAGCCATCACTTCCTATCTATTAGATTAAATCTATAGTAGCACAGCAAAAATTGCAAGTCAAGAAAAAATACTACACATTTTTGTAAATATATGTTATAATATTTATATAAAAGGAGGTAACATTATGGCATTTGACGCATTTGATGAAGGCATTGCTTTAGGCGGTGTGAGAAGTAAAACCGAGGTTAGAATTCTCATTTGCTATCTTTTAGCCTCTGTGGATGTTCCTATGACCAAGGAAAATGTAATTGATGCCTTGCTTGAGAAGGGCCTCACCAATTATTTTGAGGCAAGTTCTTGCTTTGATGACCTTGCAGACCGAGGCAACATCAAAAAGCTTGACGATAATCCAAAGTACTATGTTCCCACCGAGAACGGAAGAACTGTAGCAAGAGATTTGGCCGATAATCTGCCTTTAACCGTAAGAGAACGGGCATACGAATGTGCCCTTAATCTTCTTTTGCAGGAAAAGAACGAGAGAGAAAACAAGGTGAGCGTTGAGAAGTGCGACCACGGTTACAACATGACCTGCAGTATTTCCGGCGGAGACATGAATCTTATGGAAGTTTCCCTCTTTCTTGCTGACAGCGATCAGGTGAAAACCGTTAAGAAAAACTTTTATAAAAACCCTCAACTTTTCTATAAGGTTATGATTGCGGTTATGACACGCAACAAAGCACTAATTAAGGATGCACTGCAGGATTTGGATAACTTAGCATAAATCTACAAAAAGTTTGCGATTACCAGCATTGACGCAACACCGGGGATTCCAAATACCGCAGAAACACTTAGTGATAGTGCTGATATGGGTAAAAACACACCTGTGTATATTCCCGATAAATCTACCGCAATCAAAGAAAGCACACCCAATAGCATGGATAAAAAAGCCCTTTTTAAGGGCTTTTTCTTTTTGCACAAAAAGTAAATAAATGTAAAAACTAATAAAACAACTCCGATTACCACTAACATCTGCCAAGTTTTCATAAACTTCTCCTAAAAATAAAAAAATGGACCGTAGAAATCTACAGTCCATAAGTATGATGAGTTCTGAAAGATTATGCAATAATACCCTTTGTAACGAAGAAAGCAACTACATTAATTGCAAGCACGAGCACAAAGAAGCCGACTGCAAAGAACTTGGTGAAACGACGGAGAAATGCATCAACTGAACGAGCCTTATTCTTAGCGAAGAAAGTATCAGCTCCACCGCTGACAACACCTACGCCCTTGGTGTTACCCTCCTGAAGAATAACAACAATTACAAGAGCAATAGCAGCGACTAACACAAGTGCTCCGAGTACATAAAAGTACCAACCCATTATAATAACATCCTTTCGTGAAGCCGAAAAAGGCTAAATTTCATTAACATTGGTATTTTATCACAGATAAACACATATTGCAAGTATTTTTTTATAAAGTGTGAAAATCTTTAGATAATAGATAACTGCTCGGCTGTATCGTCGGCAGCCGGAAGCGCTCCCAAAGCAGGAAGCGTGCGAGTGCGGTAGCGGGAAGGCTTTGAGAATGTACCCTCTGTATACCT
>JAUNJO010000085.1 GCA_030533225.1 Eubacteriales bacterium | reverse complement strand
AGCAATGTACGATACGGGAGGTGAACTTTACTTTGATGACGCAAGAAAAATTGTACCCGAACAGTTACCCGATTTCGAACTTCTTGTTGGAGGATTTCCCTGTCAGTCTTTCTCAATCGCAGGAGCAAGAAAAGGATTTGACGATACAAGAGGAACGCTGTTTTTCGAGATTGCTCGAATTGCTGCCGTTAAAAAACCTAAGTATATCTACATGGAAAACGTTCCCGGTCTGCTTAACCATGACTCAGGGAAAACATTTGAAACAATCATCCATACATTGGATGAATTGGGGTATGATGTGTGCTGGCAGGTACTTAACAGCAAAAATTTCGGAGTACCCCAGTCAAGAAATCGAGTGTTCATTATCGGATATCTTAGAGGACAATGTGCCGGAGAAGTATTATCTTTCACGCAAGCAAGCGGAAAAGCTCTTGTACAAAGAAAACCCAACGCAAGGTGAGCGAATTTACTCATCAAAAGGAGTAAGCTGTACGCTGACAAGCGGTTCGGGCGGATTCGGCGGTCATTCGGGGCTTTATCTTATTGAAGATACTGAAAATTTCGGCTTGCCGATAAAATCTAAAACTAAAGACGGTTATCAGATCGCATATCCCGGTGACAGCATTGACACAGCCTTTTCGGGACAAAATTCAAGGCGTGGTAGAGTCGGAAGTCAGGTAGCGCATACTCTGACAACTTCTGCAACGCAGGCTGTATTCTATCTTTTACCTGAAAGGGAAAATGATAGAATTAGCCATCGACCGTTGACACAAAGTGTCAAACTGGTCGGGCGAAATGAATCTAATGAAATGGACACTCGTGTCCATTTCATCGACCTGAACCCCGATCCGAAACTGACAGAAATTGCAAGGTGCATAACAGCAAGGCACGATTCGGGAATCAGTAACCGAAAGGCTGAACATTCGGGCGTTTTCGTTGAAAGCACGGATTTTACAGATGATGAAAAGTTTGCAGTAGCCTTTATTGAGCCGAACGGCGAAGTTCACATCGGCAGAATCAGAAAGCTTACTCCGAGGGAGTGCTGGAGATTACAAGGCTTCACAGACGAGCAGTTTGACAAGGCAAAAGCAACAGGACTATCCGACAGCAGGCTATACAAAATGGCAGGAAACGCTGTGACAGTAAATGTAATAACTGAAATCGGGAAGATTATCAAGAAAGTAAACGATAAAAATTAAATAACAACAACTAATATCAATCGTTCCAAACGACTGATATTGGTTTTTATATATAAGCCGTTGGTTGAGTTAAAAACTTAATCAACGGCTTTTTGTCGTTTCAGGGGCGATTGGTATTCAGAAATGGAGTGATGAATATCAAAACCCCTGTAAGTTGGATGGGAAATAAAACTTCCATCCTTCATATTTTGTACGCCCTGTTTCCTCTGAATTACGAAAGATTCATTGAACCATTCGGAGGCTCGGGAGCCGTACTTTTAGGCAAGAAAAAGCCTGATAAGTTCGAGGTGTACAACGATTATAACCATAATCTTGTAAACCTCTTTCGCTGTATGCGTGACAGACCAATGGCGTTCATAAAAGAACTCGGATTTTATCCGCTTAATTCAAGGGATGATTTCAATGCCATAAAAACCTTTTTTAAACAAGAGAAGTTTGAAGATAAGTACCTTGATGAAGAATTGGAACTGACGAAGATTATCCTGCCTGACTTGAAAGCAGAAGAAATCATAGAATTGTATATAAAAATGAAACGGGACTACGACTTGCGCAGAGCAGTAATGTTTCTTAAATTTCTACGATACAGCTATTCAAGCGGCGGAAAATCCTTTGCCTGTCAGCCATTTTCAGTAGTGAGCCTTTTTCAACTGATAGAGCAAGTCGGCAAAAGACTTGAAAATACTGTGATTGAAAATCAGGATTTTGAGATTTTAATTAAGCATTATGACCGAGAAAATGCATTTTTCTACTGCGATCCGCCGTATTTTTCAAGCGAGTATGTTTATCAATGCGGATTCACTTGGGATGACCATCTGAGGCTGAAAAACACGCTTGCAAATTCAAAAGGCAAATGGCTTGTATCTTACAACGATTGTGAAGAAATCCGCAATTTATATGACGGTTATTCATTCTTTGATTTCACAAGGTTACACAATATGAAACAGCGAATCAACGCAGGCGAGCAATTCCCTGAACTGCTAATCGGCAACTACGATATGTATGAAAGGCAAAGAAACAAGCCGTTGCAGTTAAGTCTGCTTGACTTGACAATCGAACAACAAATTGATTTAGAACAAATTTTGAAGGAGTGTATAATTAACAATGGAAAATAGAATTTATGTAAGTATACCGCTTGACGCACTTATTGTATCAGGAATTACATCCGACTGTGCTGTACAGATCTCAGCTGTGGATGGAGCAATTCTGATTGAGAGGTGCAATGATGATAGTGAAGAATGTTGTTGCGACTGTATCTGTGATGAGTGCAGAGCAGAGCTTGCGGAAAGCGAGGGTGATTAATGCTTAAAATTTACAGAGTTCTCGGTAAAAAAGGAAGAATTACAATTCCCTATGAAATCCGCCAGCGAATCGGATTCAGATACAACGATGTTTTATCATTCACCCAGCAGGATGACGGCTCGGTACTTGTCAGGCGAGAAAAAATCTGCGACAACTGTCAGTACCTTGAAGAAGAATTCGAGGAAAATTTCACCCTTGAAGATTTCCTTGACAGCCTATCCGAGGAAGAACAGAGAGATGCACTTATTCACCTTTCTCTGCTGTGGGCAGAAAAACAGAAAGTAAGTATTTAGGATAAGTTGATAATTGCTGTTTGGTGTGATATACTTTCAGTTAATTGAATATGATTATGATTTTTTGTTAGGTTAAT
>JAUNJO010000084.1 GCA_030533225.1 Eubacteriales bacterium | reverse complement strand
GCATACCATTGCAATATATTTTTATTCATTACAATTATAGCAAATGATTTTTACTATTTCAACAAAAAATAAAAGATTGATTACCAAAGTTTATGGCAGATTATTGTAAAAAATGCTAAAATTACAAGTCATTCAATGTGTGTGGTTGTTAAAACAGGACAAAGATAAGTGCCGGTATTAGGTTATTATTTCCTTTTGCGTCAGTTATTGACTTTATTTTCATAAGTATTATAATTTTTGTTGTAGTATTTACGGAAAGGATGCACAATTTTGGCGAAGAATAAGAGAACAATGCTTACCGGTTCAATACCGAAAGGGATAATTTCCTTTGCTGTGCCTCTGTTTTTAGGTAATCTTTTTCAGCAACTTTATAATACAGCCGACTCACTTATTGTCGGCAATTTTCTCGGGAACCGTGCTTTGGCGGCGGTGAGCACAACGGGAATGCTCATACTACTGCTTGTGGGACTGTTTCAGGGAATAGGAATCGGCGCAGGAGTAGTTGTGTCGCAATTTTTCGGGGCAGGAGATAAACGAAATCTTCAGCTTGCAATTCATACACACCTTGCCTTTTCGGTTATAGTGGGGGCTTTTCTGACGGTATTTGCCACATGGCTGTCACCTGAGATTTTGCGGCTTATGAGTACACCCGAAGAGGTTATGCCCCAGGCCACTGCGTATCTCAGGGTGTATTTCTTAGGCAGCTTGGGACTTGTAATGTACAACGCTTGCATGGGAATTATGCAGGCGGTGGGAGACAGCAGGAATCCTTTATACTATTTAATTGCTTCATCGGTTATCAATGTGGTTTTGGATTTGATTTTTGTAGCGGGTTTTGGCTGGGGAGTTTGGTCAGCGGCACTCGCCACCTCAATCAGTCAGATTATAAGCGTCATATTTTGCATGATAAAGCTTATGCGCACAAAAGAGGACCACAGAGTGTACTTTTTGAAAATTCGTATTAATTTCCCGATGCTATGGAAGATTCTTCGCTACGGACTTCCTGCAGGTATTCAGAACTCAATTATCGCCTTCGCCAATGTGATTGTGCAGTCAAATATCAACCGCTTCGGCGAAATGGCAATATCCGGCTGCGGAGCATATTCTAAGCTTGAGGGGTTTGCGTTTTTGCCCATTGTGAGCTTTACCTCGGCAATCACTACCTTTGTCGGTCAAAACATCGGCGCAGGGAACATGGAACGGGTGAAGAAAGGCGCAGTGTTCGGCATTGTTTCCTCGGTTGTGTCGGCTGAAGCAATCGGAGTTATCCTTTATATATTTGCGCCGATTCTCATCAGCGCCTTTACAAGAGAGCCTGAGGCTGTGGCGTTCGGTGTGCAAAAATCCCGAACCTGCGGACTTTTCTTCTGCTTGCTTTCAGCGTCTTACGCATTTGCGGCGGTGCTCAGAGGAGCCGGAAAAAGCATGGTGCCAATGTTTACGATGATCGCTTTTTGGTGTTTTGTCCGTGTGGGAATTCTTGAGACTTTAGTGCCCGTAACCTACAGCATAAGCGTTGTGAACTGGGTGTATCCTCTCACATGGGCTTTGAGCACTGTTATACTGTTTATTTACTATCTTGCAGCCGATTGGACAAGCTCAGGAGTAACAAAGAAGAAAAAAGCATAACGAAAAAAGAAATGCCACCGAGGTTTTCTCGGTGGCATAAATATTTGTATCGACTTATCAGAGAGTCTTATCGAGCTCAGCAAAGTACTTGATTGTACGAACCATCTGAGATGTGTAGCTGTTCTCGTTATCATACCAAGAAACAACCTGAACCTGAGTGGTGCCGTTGTCCATCTGAGTGCACATTGTCTGAGTTGCGTCAAAGAGTGAACCGTATGTCATACCAACGATGTCGGAAGAAACGATCTGATCCTCGTTGTAGCCGTAGCTGGGAGTAGCAGCAGCCTTCATAGCAGCGTTGATCTCTTCCTTTGTTACAAGACCGTCAACAACTGCGAAGAGAAGAGTTGTGGAACCTGTGGGAACGGGAACTCTCTGAGCGGCGCCGATGAGCTTGCCGTTGAGCTCAGGAATAACAAGGCCGATAGCCTTAGCAGCGCCTGTGGAGTTAGGAACGATGTTGACAGCGCCTGCGCGTGCACGTCTGAGGTCGCCCTTTCTGTGAGGACCGTCAAGGATCATCTGATCGCCTGTGTAAGCGTGAATAGTTGCCATGATACCGCTCTTGATGGGAGCAAGGTCGTTGAGAGCCTTAGCCATGGGAGCGAGGCAGTTAGTTGTGCAGGAAGCAGCGGAGATGATCTGGTCATCGGCTGTGAGTGTGCCTTCGTTTACGCCGTAAACGATAGTCTTGAGGTCGTTGCCTGCGGGAGCAGAGATAACAACCTTCTTAGCGCCTGCGTTGATGTGAGCCATAGACTTCTCCTTGGAGCAGTAGAAACCTGTGCACTCGAGAACTACCTCAACACCAAGCTCACCCCAGGGGATGTTGTTAGCGTCTTTCTCTGCGTAGATGGTGATCTCCTTGCCATCAACTGTGATGGAGTGATCTGTGTTAGTAACTGTATCTGCAAGAGCGTACTTTCCCTGTGCAGAATCGTACTTGAGAAGATGTGCGAGCATTTCAGGGCTTGTAAGGTCGTTGATTGCTACTACTTCGTAACCCTCAGCGCCGAACATCTGTCTGAATGCAAGACGGCCAATGCGGCCGAAACCGTTAATACCAACTTTTACTGACATAATTAGTTCCTCCTAAATTTTAGTGGTGATTCAATTATATAGCTTTTTTTCAGTTAATTCAATAGTTTGTGAAAAAAATAACTCATTTTGTTAAAACTAAACTAATATATATTCCGAAAACGGAAATTTTATGCAAAAATACATTAATCTTTGAGGGAGTTTTGCACTTTTTGTGAGATATTAGTTGGGATTATCGGAAAATTCA
>JAUNJO010000083.1 GCA_030533225.1 Eubacteriales bacterium | reverse complement strand
ATATTATACTATAAACGCCACAGACATAAAGTGTAGAGGCATATATGAGAATGCTGATATTTTTTCAATTCGTAATTGGTGATGTAATATACTTAAATTTACTAAAAAATATCTACATCAAATAGCAAGGTTCGCAGATGGATTTCGTCTGCGAACCGTTTTTTATAAGAAAATATAATTTTTAAAGTGCGGTTTTTTACTTGCCAAATGAAAAGTCGCAAATAATACTCTGGGCGTAACATTAAAAAGGCTTGATTGAGAGCTTTGAAATTACACAGGAGGAATGAATTTTACAGCGCAAGAGAAAATCACAAAAGATTCGTTCGGGAGTTGCAACCCCGAATGGCTGGGAAAACTATGACATTCTCGCTCAAAATACAGCATTGCTTATGAGCGAAAGTGATGCTGTATTGAATGTCGTAAAATTATCTCAAAAATTTTGTGTTTTTTACTTGCCAAATGAAAGTTCATAAACAATATTCCGGATGTAACTTTTGAAGACTCATTTTTGAGCCTTGAACATATAAAGGAGGGATGCAAAAATATTGCTTTTGCAATCTTGCAGAACAACAGTAAAAAGCCTCTTGCGTTAGGTTAGGGAAGAGCCAATGTAATGCTGATACTGATTGCCTGCCGGATATGCACAGCCTGTTTCTGCTGGAAACCGATGAAAGTCGGAGAAGCAGGCTGTGATACGCAAAGCAAAAAAGGAAGGAGGATATAATGGAGTATAATAATGTGAAAAATCGCATCAGTTATGCCGCTGCTTACGCATTACTCAAAAAGTATGTTAAGCAAAATGCTGTTACGCTCGAGATGTTTGAAAAGCTCAATAAACTTATGGCGGATCTTTATATGTGTGACCCGATAGCTACACCGAAAAGAGAAAAGGCCTTAAAACGAAAGGAATGAATATGATGAGCAAAAAAGAACAAAACACAGATAAGAAGGTTAGAGTAATAGAAGCCGATCCGGAATTATCAAAGAAAAACGATTCCAACAGGGTGCTAAAAGTAGCAGCCTATTGTCGTGTATCTACCGACGATGAGGATCAGCTTAATAGCTACCATATGCAAAAGGCTTACTATACCGAGTACATCAAGCGGAATCCCAAATGGCGCTTTGCAGGAATCTATGCAGACGAAGGTATTACCGGCACTCAGGTTAAAAAGCGAGATGAATTTCTTCGTATGATTGATGACTGCGAGAAGGGCAAAATTGATCTCATTTTAACTAAGTCGGTATCCAGGTATGCACGTAACATTGTGGACTGTATTTCGTATATCCGCAAGCTGAAAGCGTCGGGTATAGGTATTTACTTTGAGGAACAAAATATCAATTCGCTGACAGAAGACAGTGAGGTGTATATCGGTATCTACGGTGTTATGGCTCAATCTGAAAGTGAGAATATCAGTGCCAATGTCAAGTGGGGTATTAACAAGAGAATGCAAAACGGCACCTATAACTGCCGGTTTAATCTGCTTGGATACCGCCGAGATAAAGTTACTAAAGAAATCTATATAGTGCCCGAGGAAGCCGAAGTTGTTAAAATGATTTTCCGAATGTATTTGCAAGGGAAGAGTTTGGACCAAATCAAGGCATATCTTGAAAGTAATGATATTAAAACAATCAATGGTAAATCTGTTTGGGATAAAAGTACAGTCAAAGGTATCTTGATAAATGAAAAATATATTGGCGACGTTATTTTTCAAAAAACATATCGTGAGGACTGCATAAGTAAAAAGTCAAAGATAAACCGTGGTGAGGTGGACCGTTATTTAATTATGGATAATCATCCGGCGATCATTGACCGAGAGACATTTAATCTTGTGAGAAAGGAGATGGTAAGGCGAAGCTCTAAACGCAGATCCTCTGATAGGGCAATTACCGAACTGGGAAAGTATAGCGGAAAGTATGCTCTCAGCGAATTGCTTACCTGTGATGTTTGTGGAGGCCCCTTTCGCAGAAAAACCTGGTCCAGAAAAGGGATTAAGAAAATATATTGGCGATGTCTTAGGCATACGGAAAACGGTGACGACGGATGTCCGCAGGCGAGGGGTATTGAGGAAACGGTGCTGCATAATGCGATTTGTCGAGGCCTGACAAATTGTATTCCGGAAACAGGTGAAGTGAAAAAGATGGTCGCTTTGATGCTGGCTTGTGCTACATCAAAAGATAAAATGTTGATGGAATGGCAGGAGGTTCAAAAAGAAATAAAAGAGTTGATGAGAAAAGCTGAAGCAGCCGAAACGATGTGTTTCAAAACCCAGGGCAACAAAGAACCGTACATGGAACAGATTAAAAAATACTATGCCTCCATTGCACAGTTGAGGGAACGGGTTGCGGAACTAAAAAAGAAACTTGAAAGAAATGAAGAATTCCAAACTGAATTAAATCAGAACGGTGAATGGATAGAAGCGGACGAGATATCCTTTGCAGAATATAACGATGATATTGTACGTTACTTAGTTAATCGTATTTATATAACCGGTGATCAAAAACTGATCATCAACATGAAAGGAGGGGATACGGTAGTAGAAGAAATTTATCCAATTGAATAATAATTTGAGAATGGAATTTATTCTGTTTTTATATAGAGCTCTCGGGAAATAATTGATTTTCTG
Source organism: Eubacteriales bacterium (assembly GCA_030533225.1). Lineage (GTDB taxonomy): Bacteria > Bacillota > Clostridia > Oscillospirales > Acutalibacteraceae > Ruminococcoides. The sequence continues at coordinate 380 of JAUNJO010000083.1, read as the reverse complement.
AGCGTTTTGTGCTATACTTATTACAGTAAGAAAAGAATCGCTGAAAATTCAATAAAATCAAGGTATTTCAGGTGTTTGCATTTTCGTGGTGTAAACACAAAAAATCCAAGTCCTTTTTGGGACTTGGATTTTTTTATCCATTGCGAAAGCAATGGCATATCATCAACGATAGCAACGCTATCGTTGTATCTCATCAGTCCGTAAGGACTGTATATCATCACGCTTTAGCGTGTATCAAAAATACTTTCGCAATGATGATATACAAAACTAAAGTTTTGATGATATGCAATTCCTTGCGGAATTGATGATATACAATGCTCCGCATTGATTTATCGCCGCTTTTATGCTATAATATTCTCAAGGCGGTGATGATATGGAAA
>JAUNJO010000082.1 GCA_030533225.1 Eubacteriales bacterium | reverse complement strand
GCAGAAATATTTAACAGCTACATAAACGGCAGTAACCTAAAAGAAATTTCCGATAGCCTTACAAGTCGCAAAGTCGAATATTTACCCGATGAGTGCAGTTGGAACAAAAGCCGTATAAAGAGAATAATTGAGGACAAGCGGTATCTCGGCGATGAAAAATATCCGCAGATTGTACAAGAAGAAATCTTCAATAAGGCAAACAGCATAAAGCAGAATCGCAGGACTACAAAAAATTATGTTGTCACAGCCGAAAACAAACCTGTTGTTTACCTTACCCGATGTGCTGAATGCGGAGCACCTCTGTATCATATAACAGATACAAGATATGCAGAGAGTGAAAGCTGGTGTTGTAAAACAGACAAATGCAGGCTTAACATCAAGCTGACAATTTCAGATTTGCTGAAACATATAACAGATTTACTAAATGAAGTTATAGCCAATCAGGAGTTGATTCAATATTCCAAAGATGAAATTTCATCAGAACCTTTGGTAGAGATAATGCGTATTGAGAACGAAATTGAAAGACTGCTTGAGCAGAGCGACTTTGATAATGACAAGCTTCAAAATTTAATACTGGAATGTGCGGAGAAGAAGTACAGCTTTGATAAAAGTACCCGACACATTACCGACAGGCTGAAAGCGGACTTTGAGAAATCAAGTCCGCTTTCAGCATTTTCAATGGAGTTGTTTGAGAAATCGGTATCCGCCGTGCTCATTAATAAGCGAGGTTCAGTCAGTATTAAGCTGAAAAACGGAAATATCATAGGAAAGGAAAATCTAAATGGCTGTACAGACAATTCAAGTACCCAAAAAGGTTACCATAATACCGCCGAAGCCGGAATACTCGGGTGACAATCGAATAGACATCAGACCAAAGCGAGTTGCGGCATACTGCCGTGTATCTACGGACAAAGAACAGCAGGAACACAGCTTTGAAACACAAAAAGAGATGTACACAGAAATGATTATGATGAAGCCGAACTGGCAGATGGTAGGCATTTATGCTGATGAGGGCATAACGGGAACAATCGCAAAAAAGCGACCTGATTTTATGAGAATGATAGGCGACTGCCGAAAAGGAAAAATTGACATCATAATTACAAAGTCTGTTTCCCGATTCTCCCGAAATAATCTTGACTGTCTGCTCTATGTCAGAGAGCTGAAAGAGCTTGGAATACCGATAATCTTTGAAAAAGAGGGCATCAACACACTACAGGTTTCAAGCGAACTGCTCATAACACTGTTCAGTGGATTATCACAGGCTGAAAGCGAATCAATCAGTATGAATGTCAAGATTGGAAAAAGACAGAGTCTGAAAAACGGCAATGTTCCTTTCTGCTACAAGTCATTTCTCGGATATCAAAAAGGTGCTGACGGAAAACCCGAAATTGTCCCCGATGAAGCAAAAACAGTAAAAAGAATATTTGCAGAATACCTTGCCGGAAAAAGTCTTAATGACATTGCAAAATCACTTATGTCGGACGGAGTGCTTTCGCCGAGAGGTAAAACCGCTTGGAATTCAAAGGTAATAATGTCTATACTCAGCAACGAAAAATACAAAGGTGACGCACTATTACAGAAAACATATATAGCCGACTGTATCAGCAAGAAATCCAAGAAAAACAACGGTGAACTGCCGATGTACTATGTTGAAAATAATCATCCGGCGATAATAGAACGGAGTATGTTTGACAGAGTACAGGAGGAAATCGCTCGCAGAAACAGTAAGCGAAAGGTTAAACAAAAAGGTACAAAAACCGAGCTTGGTAAATACTCAAGCAAATACGCACTTTCAGAACTGCTGTTCTGCGGTAACTGCGGAACTCCGTACAGACGAGTAACTTGGACTAACAGAGGTAAGAAAAAGGTTGTCTGGCGGTGCATAAGCAGGCTTGACTACGGAACAAAGTACTGCAAAGATTCTCCTTCTCTTGAAGAATCGGCATTACAAAATGCAATCGCAGAAGCAATTACACGAAAGGCAAAATCAGAGGGTGCTGATGTCAGCAGAATTCGCTCTCACTTGAAGATATATCAGGACAGGCAGGATATAAGCAGTATTATCGCAAAGAAAAACAGACTCAACGAGTTAAAAGAAAGTATAGATCAACTTACCAATATCGACAACGAAGCCGCACAAAACGGAGAGTTTGACAGCCAATTTGAGCAGTTATATACCGAGATGTACAACCTCAAAGATGAGCTTGACGAGATAAAAAAGCAACAGGCAAGGCTGACCCAATCTTCTGATACACTTAACAAGGTAGCGGTAATAATAGAGGGTTTGAAAAATCATCCGGTAGAATACGATGACCAAGCGGTCAGACAGTTGATATGCTGCATAAAGGTACTTTCGACAGACCAAATTGAAATTCAATTCAAAGACGGAACGCTGATGAAAGCCACTCTTTAAGAAAACAAAAAAATAAAGCTCAGTCATATATGTTACGCTCCATAGCATATATGACTGAGTTTTGTTTTGAAAATAACTGTTGTTATTATTTTGCAAATGATAAAAGTTGTGCTATAATAAAATTAAATATAGGTCAAATTATTTACAATGATGTAGAATATTTTATGAAGTGAGGAGTTAATGATGGAAAGCAAGAAGGTATTTATCTCATATTCATGGTCTGTACAAGAGCGTGTTATTGAACTCGCAGAACGCCTTTTGGCTAATGGTATTGAAGTTGTGTTAGATGTATATGATTTAAAAGAAGGTCAGGATAAGTATGCGTTTATGGAACAATCAGTAAATGATCCATCTATTGACAGAGTGTTGATTATTTGTGACAAGGTTTATACCGAAAAGGCAAATTCCCGTAGTGGCGGCGTTGGTGATGAAACTGTAATAATTTCACCGGAAATATATAATCAGGTGAAACAGGAAAAATTTATTCCTATAATTTTTGAAGTTGATGATGAGGGAAAAGCATATTGTCCGGCATATATTAAATCAAGAATATATATTGATTTATCTACTGAAGACGATGGCTATGAAATTGAGTACGAAAAATTGCTTCGTAATATTTTTGAAAAGCCAATGTATAAAAAGCCTGCATTAGGAG
>JAUNJO010000039.1 GCA_030533225.1 Eubacteriales bacterium | reverse complement strand
TTAAGTCAAGGATAATCAGATTATGTAAAAGGCTTTTTGTTACGAAATAAAACCCAAAAACATATAATAAAAGTTACGCCCCCTGTTGTAGAATCTAAAAGTACGACAGGGGGCCAAATTATGTTTGGAGGATATACAGACGGTACTATTATAAATTTCAGCCTATAATATAAAAAATTTTATCATCAAATTTACAATGGCAGGTACATCAGTTTTCTCATTTACTAAACTCAAATTTATCAATAAATAGGGAAGAAGCATACAGAACGAAAAACCCTGAAACCCTGATAAATACAGGCTTTTTGCAAAAAAAATAAGCCCCGCTGCCGAAGCAACGAGGCTGGTGACTCATCGGGGATTCGAACCCCGGACACCTTGATTAAAAGTCAAGTGCTCTGCCAACTGAGCTAATGAATCGGGTGGGGTGGCTAGCCGGATTCGAACCGGCGGTCTCCAGGGCCACAACCTGGCGCTTTAACCAACTAAGCTATAGTCACCATACTGGCGCGCTAACAGGGACTCGAACCCCGGACCTACTGCTTAGAAGGCAGTTGCTCTATCCAGCTGAGCTATTAGCGCATATTGCTGACTATCTCAAGTCAGCCCTCACATTATATAATAATGCGAAAAATTTGTCAATAGTTATTTGACCTAAATAAACAAATATTTTAAGAGATTTTTGTTAGTTTTTCAGTGCTTGAATGGGAGCAGGAATCCTGCCGCCGCGATTAATAAATACTTCAGGTGAACCCTCGCGGAGCTTCATAATGGGAGCATATCCGAACAGACCGCCGAAGTCAAGGCTTTCGCCTTCTCTTCTGCCTATGGCGGGGATAAGGCGCACAGCGGTAGTCTTTGTATTAATCATACCGATAGCTGCCTCGTCAGCGATAATAGCGGAAATAACCTCGGGCTTTGTGTCACCGGGCACAACAATCATATCAAGTCCTACAGAGCAAACAGCTGTCATAGCCTCAAGCTTAGTGATGTCAATAGCACCCTTTTCTGCTGCGGCAATCATGCCTGCGTCCTCAGAAACGGGGATGAAAGCACCTGATAGGCCGCCGACATGAGAAGAAGCCATAACGCCGCCCTTTTTAACTGCGTCGTTGAGCAGTGCAAGTGCGGCAGTAGTGCCGTGGCAACCGCAGATTTCAAGGCCCATCTCCTCAAGAATATGAGCAACAGAGTCGCCCACAGCAGGAGTGGGGGCGAGGGAAAGGTCAACAATTCCAAAGGGTACGCAAAGTCGCTTGGAGGCTTCCTGTGCTACCAGCTGACCCATTCTTGTAATCTTAAACGCAGTCTTCTTAACCACATCCGCAAGGTTCTCTTTGTCGTCGATTTTTGCAAGTGCGGCTCTGACAACACCGGGGCCTGAAACACCCACATTAATAACACAATCTGCCTCACCGACGCCGTGAAAAGCACCTGCCATAAAGGGATTGTCCTCGGGGGCATTGCAGAAAATAACCAGCTTAGAAGCACCTGTGCAGTTGTTGTCTTTTGTAAGTTCTGCGGCTTTGAGCACAATGGGACCCATCATTTTAACAGCATCCATGTTGATGCCGGCTTTTGTGGAGCCGATATTTACGGATGAGCAAACGTGATTAGTGGTGGCGAGTGCCTCTGGAATGCTCTCAATAAGAGCATAGTCACCGGCGGAAAAGCCTTTTTGTACAAGTGCCGAGTAACCGCCGATAAAGTTTACACCTAAAGTATCTGCAGCTCTGTCTAAAGTATGAGCAAACTTGATAAGCTTTTGGTTTGGGCAGGCAGCCGCAAGCATTGCGATGGGAGTAACCGCGATTCTTTTGTTGATAATGGGAATTCCGTATTCTCTCTCAATGGACTCGGCAGTGGGAACAAGATCCTGAGCATATCTGCAAATTTTGTCGTAAACCTTGTCGCAGGCTCGGTCGATATCACTGTCAATACAGCTCAAAAGTGAAATACCCATTGTAACAGTTCGAACATCAAGATGCTCGTTGTCAATCATATTTATGGTTTCAAGTATGTCTTTGGTTTCAAGCATAAGTAAACGCTCCGGAAATGATCTCGCCAGACGGCGGAAAAGTAAGTTTGGTTTTCTATACTGTAAAGCACAAAAAATCAGATTTTATGCATGCTGTTGAAGATATCCTCATGCATGATATGAATTTTGGTGCCGATTTCGTCACCTAACTTATCAAACTCAGTGGTCAGCCTGTCGAAGGAGGGAGCAGTATCATTTTCAAACTCAACGAGCATAATCATAGCAAACATATCCTGCAAAACGCTCTGAGTGACTTCGAGAATGTTGAGTCTTTCCTGGGCGCATTTGTTGGATACCTTTGCAAGGATTCCCACGTTGTCCTTACCTAAAACAGTTATAACAGCTTTCATTGTATGTATTACTCCTTGTGAAAATAGAATGTAAAATCAGAGAGTTTTTGCAAACTCCTTGATATAGTCGCGAAGCTCAGCTCCGATTTCCGGATGCTCAACGCCCACCTCGATAGCGGCCTTCATGATGCCGAACTTGTTGCCGATGTCATATCTTGTGCCTGTGTACTCAATGGCGGTCATACCGTAACTGTTAGCCAAAACCTTCATGGCATCGGTGAGCTGAATTTCATTTTTTGCACCGGGCTTGGTGTTTTCCAAAATGTCAAAGATTTCGGGAGGAAGTACACATCTGCCCAAAATTGAGTAAAGAGAGAAAATCTCATCATCTGTCTGAGGCTTTTCAATCATATCTGTGCATTTGTAGATGTTGTCGTGGAGGTTCTCAATCTTAACACAACTGTAGCTTGAAATCATCTTTCTTGACACAGGCTTAATACCGATAACACCCTTGCCGTATTCTCCGTAAGCGTCAATAAGCTCCTTGGTTGCAGGAGCATTACCGCCTACAACAACATCATCACCGTAAAGCACGGCGAAGGGCTCGTTGCCAACAAAGGTTTTTGCCTTGCTAATAGCGTGGCCGAGACCTTTTGTTTCAATTTGGCGGATATATTGGATGTTCACAAGCTTGTGCAGATGCTGAAAGCTTGCGAGCAAATCATCTTTGCCGTCATTTTCGAGAATCTGCTCAAGCAGAGGTGCTCTGTCGAAGTGGTCCTCGATGTAGCCCTTACCTCTGTTAGTGATAATAAGAATATCTGTAATGCCTGAAGCAGCAGCCTCCTCAACGATGTACTGGATTGCCGGTTTATCCACAATGGGGAACATTTCTTTGGGCATGACCTTGGTGGCGGGAAGTACTCTGGTACCTAATCCTGCTGCAGGAATAACTGCTTTTGTGATTTTCATTATTATTCTCCTTTGCTTTGATATTTAGAGCAATAAAGCGGGCAAAAATGAAATAACAAGGTACGAAACCATCAAACTGACTGCAAGAGCAAGGTTTACACCGCCCTTAGTCTGAAGCACCGAATCAGCATCTTCTTTGCCGGCTGCCTTTTCATTTATGTCTTTGATTTTCTTTACGCAATGCCTATAGTACCATCTGTTACAGCAGAAACCGCAGATGAATTTAATCACAAGACTGCCTAAGTCCGCAATGAAATAAGCTCCCAAAACCATACCGTGCTCAAGGCTCAGGCTTTGGAAATACTCGAGGATTGAAGCGGTAACATCACCGCCGGCAAACAGTCCGTTTCCGTAAACAATATTGGTTAGGGCATTCATGGCTTCATTTAAGAAGTTTCCGTATGCCACAGTGCAGTAAAGCTCTATGAAAAGAAGCAGGGCGGTAATGGATGTGACGATAGCACCGCGCAGGTACATCTTTCGGTAGAGCATCCAGCCGCCGCCGAAAATAAATCCGACAAAGGAAAACCTTGACCTGCCTATTGATTTAATCTGATTGAAAAGACGGGAGTAGAAGGGTGAGTTGTTTTTAGTAAACTTTGCGGCTTCACCCACAGTAACCCCCTCACCGATGTCGGTATCGGGACTGAGTCCTCCCATAGGGTCCATTACTATTGTCTGGTACATTCCCTGAGGGGCGGATGCCTCCCCGTTATTTTCCTCGTCGCGTCGGGAGTAGGCGGTGTGTCTGTTTTCACCTTTGCCTACGGGAAATCCGCATTTGTTGCAAAATAAACTGTCTTTGGGAAGCTCTGCTTTGCAGTTTGAGCAGATGACAGTTTGACAGTTTTCCTCTGTAGCCTTGCTCTCCTTTAAGAACGAGAAGCCCTCAGCGTGTTTTTCTTCATTAAAGCAATGTCCCTGTTCTTCAAAACAAGTCCTGTGGTGAGGTGTGCCGCAAATGGGGCAAACCACAATGTCGTCACCGTCGGAAAATGCTTTGGAGCATACAGGACAGCTGTATTTGTTATAATCCATAGCATCACCAATAAGATTAATAGTGATTTTTTGAGTGCCGAATGCGTAAAACCGCAAGCACCTAATAACTCACTCTTTAGCATTATACCAAATATTATCCGCCAAAGCAACTAAATAATTTATAAATATTATAAAATACACAGTAAGCGGTTTACAAGCTGAATATTTTGGGGTATAATCGTAAAGTAATTAAAATGCGGTAGTGTGGCATTTTTATATTTTGAAAAGCGAGGATTATATATGCTTCAATTTGAAGAATTACGCTTGCGTTTGGAGGCTTTACGCCCTGACATCGACGACTATTCCGAGGCAATAGGCATCAATTCCTTGAGAAGTCAGATTCAACAGCTTGAAAACCGGGCAACCGAGCCGGGATTTTGGGACGATTTGGAGAATTCTCAGAAGGTCTTGAAGCAGACCAGTGACCTTAAGAATAAAGTTGAGACTTACGAAGCTCTTGATGCAGGCTATAATGACACCCTTACCCTCATTGAGCTTGCAAATGAGGAAGAGGATGAATCCCTGTATGACGAGGCTTTGGCAGAAGTTGATGCTTTAGAAACAAAGCTTGCTTCCGCAAGACTTGAGACTCTCCTTACAGGCGAATACGACAAAAATAATGCAATTTTGACTTTCCACGCAGGCTCAGGCGGAACAGAGGCTCAGGATTGGGCGCAGATGCTCTACCGTATGTATACCCGCTGGGCAACCGACCACGGCTTTAATGTCAAGGAAGTTGACTATCTTGACGGCGACGAAGCAGGACTTAAGTCTGCGGTTCTTCTGATAGAGGGCGAAAACGCCTACGGTTACCTCAAGAGCGAAGCGGGAGTTCATCGCCTTGTGCGAGTTTCTCCCTTTGACAGCGCAGGCAGGCGTCACACCTCCTTCTCATCATTGGAGGTTATGCCTGAAATTGAGGAGGACACCAATGTGGTTATTCCCCCCGAGGAAATTAAAATGGACGTATACCGTGCTTCAGGTGCCGGCGGTCAGAAAGTTAATAAAACCTCATCCGCTGTTCGTCTTACTCATATTCCCACCGGCATTGTTGTTGCGTCTCAGGTGGAGCGTTCCCAGTATCAGAACCGTGATGTTGCTATGAAAATGCTTATCTCAAAGTTAGTTGAGATTAAGGAGCAGCAGCACCTTGAAAAGATCTCCGATATCAAAGGTGTGCAGAAAGAAATCACCTGGGGCAGCCAGATCCGAAGCTATGTTTTCATGCCTTACACCTTGGTTAAGGACCATCGCACAGGCTATGAAATGGGCAATGTTCAGGCGGTCATGGACGGAAACCTCGACGGCTTCATCAACGCTTACTTAAAGGCTCAGTCAACCGGTGAGCTTCAAAATAACTAAGGAAACACTGAATAAATCACATCATAAGATTGTTTGCACATCTTGCTTGCATATTTCCCGTCAGCCTGCCCAAAAAATCCTCGTAATGCGTCAGCATTACTGCGGTTTGTTTGTGCAACCTGACGAAAAATCTGACGGCGCAATATGCACAAACGATTTAATCAGTGTTTCCCTAAATCTACAGACAGGAAGTCTTTTTATGAAATACCTTGTAATGTTATGTGACGGCATGGCCGACGAGCCTTTCGAGGCATTAAGCGGCAAAACTCCCATGGAGCTTGCAAAGAAACCTATGATTGACGCCCTTGCAAAAGGGGGCGAAGTGGGTTTGGTGCGTACTGTTGACGAGAGCATGTCTCCCGGCTCCGATGTGGCAAACCTTGCGGTTTTAGGCTATGATGCCAGAAAGTACTACACAGGCCGTTCACCCTTAGAGGCAATGTCTATCGGCATCGACCTTAAGGAAACCGATGTTACTTTCCGTACAAATCTTGTTACTCTCTCCGATGAAGAAAACTACGAGGACAAAACAATCCTCGACTACTGTGCAGACGATATCTCTACCGAGGAAGCAAGGGTGCTGATTGAGTATGTCGAGGAAAACTTAGGAAATGAAATTTTCAAGTTCTATCCCGGAGTATCCTACCGTCATTGCCTTGTGTGGTCAAACGGCAGCCCCAAACCCGGCAAATTCACTCCCCCTCACGATATTACCGGCAAACCCATAAAGGATTATCTCCCTACCGATGAAGCAAGAGAGAAGCTTCTGCCCTTAATGGTCAAGTCCTACGACCTGCTGAAAGACCACCCTGTAAATATTAGGAGAATAGCTGAGGGAAAGCGTCCTGCCAACTCCATTTGGCTCTGGGGCGAAGGCACAAGACCTATGCTTGACACATTCGAAAAGCTTTACGGCCTAAAGGGAAGTATGGTTTCCGCAGTAGATTTACTCAAAGGAATCGCAATCTGCGCAGGTATGAATTCCGTTGATGTGGACGGTGCAACAGGCTATCTTGATACCAACTTTGAGGGCAAGGCGCAGGCGGCGATTGATGAGTTTAAGAGGGGACAGGAGCTTGTTTACATACATGTTGAAGCCCCGGATGAGTGCGGTCACAGAGGTGAATACGAAAATAAGGTTAAGTCCATTGAGCTTATTGATGAAAAGGTGCTTACACCTGTTGTAAATTACTTAAAAGACTGTGGCGAGGACTACTCGGTTTTAGTTTGTCCCGACCACCCCACTCCTCTTAATATCCGCACCCACTCACGAACACCTGTTCCGTACCTGATTTACAGGAGCAATGCCGAAAAAGCGGGCGTCGATACTTTCACCGAGGAAACTGCAAAGTCTACCGGTAATTTTACAGACCTTGGCTTTGAGCTTATGTCACACTTTGTAAAGGATATTTAATACAAAAGGCGGTACAGTCGTAAATGACTGCACCGCCTAAGTTTTTTTCATAAAATTATTCACCTAAGGCTTCTTCCAAAGCAATGGCAAGCTGGTCGGGACAGGAGGTAGGTCTCATGCCGCAGCGAATACCTTTGAGCTTTTCAATAGCTTCATAAGCGTTCATACCCTTAACGAGAGTGGCAACACCCTGAGTATTTCCCGAGCAACCGCCGAGGAAAGACACATCCTTGATAATATCTCCCTCAAGCTCGATGCTGATTTGTCTTGAACAAACTCCGTGAGTTAAGTAGTTGTATTTCATGGCTAAATCTCCTTTTGTATTTATAAAGCAAAAAATCCGCCGCAAAAGCGACGGATTGGAGCGGATGACGAGGCTCGAACTCGCTACCTCCACCTTGGCAAGGTGGCGCTCTACCGGATGAGCTACATCCGCAAATCTACGACGTAATTACCGCCGAATTTCGACTGCTTGACTATTATATAACAACAAATAGGTGAAGTCAAGAACTTTTTTCGTAAATTTGCAGAAAACTTTATTATTCCTGTTGATGTAAAGCGGAAAAGTTGATATAATAACTTTATATTCGAAATTTTGCAGTATCTCCACAGGAGGTTTATGATGAATAAATTGGAAACTCTGAAAATAGCAAACGGCGTAAATTTCATGAAAGTGAAGGACAACCGCTTCAAGACCGTGAGAATTTGTGCTATGGCAATTCTGCCTCTTGAAAAAGACACCGTCTCCGCCTACGCACTTCTCACTCAGGTGCTCACTCGCTCTTGCGGTGAATATCCTGATTTTACCGAACTTTCAAGAAAACTCAGCTCCCTTTACGGAGCGTCACTTGAAGCAGGTGTGCGTAAAATCGGCGAGAATATCGGACTCGTTTTTTCGGTGAAAGGAATCGACGACCGCTATGCCTTAAATAATGAAAAGGTGTCCGCAGAACTTTCCGAGCTTCTGTGCAAAATTATTTTTGAGCCGAAGCTTGTTGACGGCAACTTCGACCGTGAGGAAATCGAGCAGGAGAGGCGTCAGCTTATTGACCTGTGCGACTCCGAGCTTGGGGACAAGCGGGTGTATGCAAACAATCGGCTTTTAGAGCTTATGTGTAAGGATGAGGCCTACGGAATCCGTCGCTACGGCAGTGCAGAGCTTGTGAATAAGGTGACAGCCGAGGATCTCAGAATAGCTCATGAAACCATGCTGAAATCAGCGCAGTTTGAGATTTTCTACGCAGGAGAATCCAGTGCCGATACCGCCCAAAAGGTATTCACTGAAAAGTTTTCGTCCCTTGAGCGAGACGCCGTAAAGCTTCACACCAAGGTTGTGAGAAAAGCGGAAAGTGTAAAAGAATTTACAGATACCATGGAGGTGGCTCAGGCAAAACTTTTGATGGGATTTCGAACCGACTGTGCTTCCCCCGAAGAGGATGTCACCGCAATGCGCCTGATGTGTGCCATTTTGGGCGCCGGAGCCAACTCAAAGTTTTTCAAAAACATCAGAGAGAAACAGAGCCTTTGTTACTATTGCTTCAGCCGGTATCACAGAGCTAAAGGTATTATGACTGTGGAAAGCGGTGTGGAGTTTGACAATGTTGAGAAAACCAAGAACGCCGTTTTAACAGAGCTTCGGGCAATGCAAAATGGCGATATTACCGATGACGAGATAAATTTTGCAAAGCTTTCTGTGGCAAACGATTTTGTCACCGTATTTGACTCTGTGGCAGGTATTCAGGAATGGTATCTGTCCCAAATCGGTGACGGTAAGCTTCTGTCGGTAGAAGAAGCAACCGCAGAGTTTAACGCCGTTACCAAAGAGCAGATTGTGGCGGCTGCAAACAAGCTCACCCTTGATACTGTCTATGTTTTGAGAGGTTAATGTATGAGTGTAAAAGAGATTAAATCCGAGCTTCTCGGTGAGAAGTATTATGAAATAGACCACAAATCAGGTCTCAAAATTTTTGTATGGCCAAAGGAGGGCTACAACACAACCTACGGTATTTTCGGCACTCCTTTCGGCAGCACCTACAATCATTTTACGGTGGATGGGGAAGAGGTCAGAGTTCCCGACGGAATCGCTCACTATCTTGAACATAAGCTATTTGAAAGTGAAGAGGGCGATGCCTTCACCCTTTATGCATCAACCGGTGCAAACGCAAATGCCTACACAAGTTTTGAAAAAACCTGCTATCTTTTCTCATGTACAAGTCAGTTTGAACGCTGTCTTGAGATTCTCCTTGACTTTGTACGCAATCCCTATTTTACTGCCGAAACCGTCAAGAAGGAGCAGGGCATAATCGGTCAGGAAATCAAGATGTACGACGATTCGGCGGACTGGCGAGTTATGTTCAATATGCTCGAAGGCTTATATCATAACCACCCTGTGAAAATCGACATTGCAGGAACGGTTGAGAGCATCTCACACATCACAGCGGAAAAACTCTACAAGTGCTACAATACCTATTACAATCTTCATAATATGGCGTTGACGGTGGTGGGAAAAGCAGATGTGGATACAGTCCTCGAAATCTGCGACAGAATGCTCACACCCCAGGATAAAGTTGATGTAACCACTCACTTTCCGCATGAGCCTTATGAGGTTTTGAAACCTTATGTGGAGCAAAAACTCCCTGTTGCCGTACCTCTGTTTAATTTAGGATTTAAGTGCAGCGGAGAAAGACTCATGACCGAAAACGAGATTGCCTACACCGACATTTTGCTTTTCCTGCTTGCATCCTCAGCAAGTCCCATGTACCGTGAACTTCTGGACAAAGGGCTTATTAACTCCACCTTCTCCTATGAGCAATTTGAAGGCCCCGGTTACTTTACGATAATCTTCGGCGGTGAGTCCCGAGACCCTAAATCCGCAGAGATTATAATCAAGAAATATATTGACACACTGCGCGAAAAGGGCATTGACGATGAGGATTTTGAAATCGCCAAGAAAGCCACCTACGGCGATGCGCTTTCCTCCCTGAATTCCGTTGATACCGTGGCAAATCTTACCGAGGATTTCTGCTTCAATAACCGAAAAATTTTTACTTATTTTGACGCAATTTCCAAGGCCACCAAAGAAGATATTGAAAATCGCCTGAGGGAGATTCTTGATACCGATAACACAACCCTTTCCGTAGTAAAAGGCTAAATTAAGAAAGAGAGAAATACTATGAGCGCATTAGTTTTAGACGGCAAAACCGTCTCTTCGGCTGTTAAGGAAGAAGTCGCAAAAGAGGTAAAAGCCTTGAGTGATAAGGGCACAAACTCCTGCCTCGCTGTGGTTATTGTAGGTGATGATCCCGCTTCAAGAGTATATGTAAACAATAAGAAGAAAGCTTGTGAGGTGTGCGGTATCAAGTCCTTGGAATACGCACTTTCTTCAAGCACTACCAACGAGGAGCTTCTGTCCCTTGTGAAAGAACTCAATGAAAATCCTGAGGTGAACGGCATTTTAGTACAGCTTCCTCTGCCAAAACATCTTGACGAAAAACTTGTTATAGAGTCCATTGACCCTAAAAAAGATGTTGACGCTTTCCACGCTTCAAATGTAGGTAAAATAATGATTGGAGAGTATGATTTTCTCCCCTGCACACCTGCGGGAGTTATGGAGATTATGAAGTATTATAACATCGAAACCGAGGGTAAGGACTGCGTAGTTATCGGCAGAAGCAATATTGTAGGCAAGCCTATGGCAATGCTCTTGCTCCACGCTAACGGCACAGTTACCGTAACTCATTCAAAAACTAAGAATCTAAAGGAAATCTGCAGGAAAGCGGATATACTTGTTGCCGCAATAGGAAAAGCAAACTTTGTAACCGCCGATATGGTAAAAGAGGGAGCTGTCGTCCTTGATGTAGGCATCAACCGGCTTGATAACGGTAAGCTCTGCGGTGATGTTGACTACATAAATGTGAGCGAGGTCGCATCAGCCATAACTCCCGTTCCGGGCGGTGTAGGTCCCATGACTATCGCTATGCTCATGAAGAACACATTAAAAGCCACAAAACTGCAAAATAACTGTTGACATCCCACTTTTGTTGTGTTATAGTATATAAGCCGCTTATTGTGGGTTAGAAGTTGACTTTTTATAGGTCATACCTGACAGTAGCGAGTCTAAATAAAGGATAGGTACTAACTATGTACGCAGTAATCGAAACCGGCGGCAAGCAGTACAAGGTAGAGAACGGCGATGTTATCTATGTTGAGAAGCTTGACGCAGAAGTAGCATCAACTGTTGAGTTCAAGGTTGTTGCAGTTTCCACCGACGACGGTCTTGTTGTGGGTACACCCTATGTTGAGGGCGCAAAGGTAACAGGTGAGGTAATCAAAACCGATAAGGGTAAGAAGATCACCGTTGCAACCTACAAACCCAAGAAGGGCGAAAAGAGAAAGCTCGGACACAGACAGCCTTACACTAAGGTTGAGATCAAGTCCATCGCAGGCTAATCTACAATGATTAAAGCAAGCTTTATTATGGAAGCGGACACGGTCTGCGGTTTTGAGATTAGGGGACACTCGGGCTTTTCCGAGGAAGGCACCGACATCGTCTGTGCAGCCGTCAGCTCAGCCGCTTATATGACTGCCAACACCGTTACCGAGGTTTTGCATTTGGAAGCAGACATTCAGGTATCACAGGCAAAGCTTTCACTAAAGCTCAAAAAAGACGTTGCCCCCAAGGCTCAGGATGTGTTAAAAGGTTTTCTTTTGCACCTGAAAGGACTTGAGGAGCAATACCCACAGAACATTACTTTAATTTTTACGGAGGTGTAAGATAAATGCTTAAGATCAATATTCAGTTATTTGCACATAAAAAAGGTATGGGTTCTACCAAGAACGGCCGTGACTCTGAGAGTAAGCGTCTTGGTGTAAAGCGTGCAGACGGTCAGTTCGTTCTTGCAGGCAACATCCTCGTTAAGCAGAGAGGAACCCACATCCATCCCGGCGAGAACGTAGGCAGAGGCAAAGATGATTCTCTCTTCGCTCTTGTTGATGGCGTACTTCGCTTCGAGCGTATGGGCAAAGACAGAAAGCGCGCAAGCGTTTACCCTGTTGAGCAGTAATATCGCAACTAAGGGGCGGATTTTTTAATCCGCCCTATTATTTTTTGTATTCTTTACCGTTCCAAAACTTGTAAAAATTCTAAGCTAAAGACATATTTCTCATTTTCCGTTGTCTTTAGCCAATAATAATTTGTGTGCAGCACAGAAGCAAATTTTCAGGAGGCAGAAAATGTTTGTTGATATAGCCAAAATATATGTAAAAGCCGGCGACGGCGGCCACGGTGCAGTCACATTTCACCGTGAAAAATATGTAGCCTCCGGAGGACCTGACGGCGGTGACGGAGGTAAGGGCGGAGATGTTGTATTCGTAGCGGATACCAACCTTTCAACCCTGCAGGACTTCCGTTACAAGCGCAAATATGCCGCGGCAAACGGCGCCCAGGGTATGTCAGGCCGTAAGAACGGCAGAAAAGCCGAAGATTTAATAGTCAGGGTTCCTATGGGTACCCTTATAAAAGATGCTCAAACAGGCAGAATAATTGCGGATATTTCCTCAAAAGAGCCTCAGGTTATTGCCCGAGGAGGCAAAGGAGGCTGGGGCAATTCCCATTTCGCAACTCCCACCCGTCAAACTCCCCGATTCGCCCGTCCCGGACTTCCCGGTGAGGAATTTGAAATTCAGCTTGAACTCAAGCTCCTTGCGGATGTAGGTCTTGTGGGTTTTCCGAATGTGGGCAAATCCACGCTTCTATCCGTTGTTTCTCAGGCAAAGCCCGAGATTGCCAACTATCATTTTACAACAATCACCCCGAAACTCGGTGTTGTTCCCATGGGGGAGAACTCCTTTGTAATGGCGGATATCCCCGGACTTATCGAGAATGCCTCCGAAGGCCAGGGACTCGGGCATCAATTTTTGCGTCATGTTGAGCGATGCAGAATGATTATTCATATTGTGGATGTATCTGGCTCCGAGGGCCGTGATCCAAAGGAGGATTTTCGTATTATCAACGAGGAGCTCCGAAAATTTAACAGCGACCTTGCCGACAGACCTATGCTTGTTGCCGGCAACAAATGCGACCTTGCAACCGAAGAGCAAATAGCCGATTTCAAAGAGTTTGTCAATAAGCAGGGCTTTGAATTTTTCCCTATCATGGCGGCTATCCGCTATGAGGTTGACCCCCTTCTCAACAAGACTGTTGAGCTTTTGAGCACTCTGCCTCCCCTGAGAGTGTATGAGGCGGAGCCTGCTCCCGAAATCGAGCTTGACTCCTTCAAGGAAAAGGAGATAAAAATCACCCACGAGGACGATATATACTTTGTGGAGGGTAAATGGCTCTACAGGCTTATGCAGTCGGTTAATTTTGACGATTACGAGAGCCTTAACTATTTTCAAAATGTCCTTATAAATTCAGGCGTTATCGACGCTCTGCGTGATGCAGGCATAGAGGAGGGCGACACCGTCTCCATCTACGAAGTACAGTTTGAGTTTATGGATTAACGGGATATAAAGAGGCTTTTTATGGATAAACTAAATAAAAATATTGACCCCAAGACCTTGTCGTCACTTACCTGTGCTTTTGTAGGTGACGGAGTCTATGAGCTTTTGGTTCGTGAATACCTTGTAAAGTGTGACGGCAGAAGGGTAGGGGAGCTTAACAGAGTAAAGGTTGATATGGTCTGCGCAAAGGCACAGTCCGAGGCGGCTTTCAAGGTGATACCCTATCTCAGTGAGGAGGAGCTTGCCGTGTATAAAAGAGGCAGAAATGTTAATGTAAATTCTGTTCCGAAAAACGCAACTCTCAGGGATTATCATACCGCCACGGGACTTGAAGCATTGTTCGGATACCTCTATCTCTGCGGCAAAAACCAGAGAATCCGCGAACTGTTTGAGATTATAGTTAACGAATAATTACCCATATTAGGTGAATAAATATGAAAAAGAAGATTCAGGGCATTGTGCCCGAAAAAATGGTATTTCTTGATTACGCAATCATAATTGCAGGCTCTGTGCTGTACGCTTTGTCAATTTCGCTTTTCACTTCTCCCAACAACATTGCCCCCGGCGGTGTAATCGGCATCAGTACAATGCTCAATTATCTTTTTCCCGTTCTTCCTTTGGGTGTTTTGAGCTTTGTTCTCAATATCCCCATTTTTCTTTGGGGCGGATTTACCCTGGGCTGGAGATACCTCACCCGTTCAATCTTTACCACAGGCATTTCTTCAGTATTAATCGATATTTTTTCTTCGAGTTACCTGTCGGGATTTTTGAAGCCCTACACCGGCGACCCGATTCTCGTTGCTGTTTTCGGCGGTGTTTTGTGCGGTGCAGGACTTGCCCTTATTTTCTACCGCGGGTCCTCAACCGGAGGCTCGGATATTGTATCCAGAATTATGCACGAAAAGATGCCTCATGTTTCTATCGGCAGTTTCATTTTGGCGGTGGATGTATGTGTGGTTATTATCTCAGCCTTTGTGTATAAGAAAATTGATGCAGCTCTTTATGCATTAATATGCATTTTTGTAAGTTCAAGAGTCATTGATACCGTTCTCTACGGTGTAAGCCGAAACAACGGCAAGCTGCTGTTTATTATCACTTCACAGTACGATGATGTCTGCGAAGTAATTATGCAAAAAACCGATCGCGGCGTCACCCTGATACACGCCGAGGGCGGGTACAAGCGTGACGATAAGGGAGTTATCCTGTGTGCCCTTCGTCCCCAGCAGGTTCACAAGGCATCAGTTCTTGTGAAGAAAGTTGACCCCGAAGCCTTTATTATCATCACAACCGCAAACGACATTAAGGGAAGAGGATTTCCTGCAATTGACAGCAAGGACAGTGATACCGACAAGGTCTACGAGCCCCTTGAAATGGTGTAAGATTTTGAAAATTCATAGTATATCTATGCTCTGCGGCAAAAATTATACTTAGAAAACATAGAAAAAACTTGACAAACCGAATTATCCTGCTATAATAAACCTGTTATGTGTAAAAGTGCGCATAGCAGGTTTTTTGTAACCCCGCAGAGGCAGAACTGCGGTATCCTTGCACTCAATTTGTGAGTGCCAAAAGTCCAAAAGGAGGTAAATAAAGTGGCAGTTAAAGCAAACTACGAAACCGTAATGGTTTTGTCAGTAAAGAACGGTGAGGAAGCTACTCAGGCACTTGTTGAGAAGTTTACAAAGCTCATCGAGAAGCACGCAACACTGCAGAGCGTTGACGAGTGGGGCAAGAGAAAGCTTGCATATCTCATCAATAAGGAGAGCGAAGGCTACTATGTGCTCATTAACTTTGAGGCAGAAGCAGACTTCCCTGCAGAGCTCGACCGTGTTTACAAGATTACTGACGGTGTTTTAAGATCATTAATTATCAAGAAAGACGAATAATCAAGACTATTGCATCTTAAATTGAAGATGCCGAAACGAAAGGAAGCATACTTATGATTAACAGAGTAGTCCTCATGGGCAGACTTGTGTCCGACCCGGAACTTAAAACCACACAGAATGGTACTAATGTAACAACCTTCCGCATTGCTGTCGACAGAAATTATGTCAAAGCAGGGGAGGAGAGACAGGCAGACTTCTTTGATATCGTAGCCTGGCGTTATACCGCTGATTTTGTATGCAAACACTTCAGAAAAGGCTCACTCATCGCGATTGACGGACAGCTTCAGAGCCGCACATATCAGGCAAAGGACGGCACAAACCGCTATGTTGTAGAGGTTATAGCCGACAATGCCTCTTTCACAGGTGAGAGAAGAGATAACTCAGGCTATCAGGCCGGAGGTTACTCACAGGCACCTGCCCCGGCATTTACCGAGCAGGCACCCTCTTTCACAAGCGGACCGAGTGCAGATTTTGAGGAAATGCCCGCAGATGATGACCTTCCGTTCTAAGTCGAAGGACTGATATGAACTTAATGAGGACAAGAGTCCTCTTGTATCAAAATTTTGAAAGGAGATATTACCATGGCTGAAAGACCTATGCACAGAAAAGCACGCAGAAAAGTATGTGCTTTCTGCGTTGATAAGGTAGAGAAGATTGATTACAAAGATATCAACCGTCTTCGCCGTTATATGTCCGAAAGAGCAAAGATTCTTCCCAGAAGAGTAACAGGCACCTGCGCAGCACACCAGAGAGAGCTCACAGTAGCAATCAAGCGTGCACGCTACCTTGCACTTCTCCCTTATACTGCTGATTAATTTCGGAAATTTTACGACCCACCGAGCAATCGGTGGGTTTTCTTTTTCGAAAAACCTATTTCGGCTCCCTTGTGCAAGAAGTACTTTCCCGGCTTCGGCTCCCTTGTATAAAGGTAGCTGTCAGCGAAGCTGACTGAGGGATTGACAAAATAACAAAACTTTATACTTTTTCTCTCACCGTGGCGGTTTGTCAGGAATCCTAAAGCCTCACCTGTGTAAGGGGAGGTGGATGCGGCAAAGCCGCAGACGGAGGGGTTGTAAGAATAAATCCCCACCGCTACGAGAGTATTCCCTTGTGCAAGAAGTACTTTCCCGGCTTCGGCTCCCTTGTGTAAAGGGAGCTGTCAGCGAAGCTGACTGAGGGATTGAAAAATAGATATGCTCATTTTTCTCTCTGCAGTCGGTGTTTTTTCTAAAACCTATTTCACCTCCCTTGTGTAAAGGATGATTTCCCAGCTTCGGCTCCCTTGTGTAAAGGTAGCTGTCAGCGAAGCTGACTGAGGGATTGAGATAAAAGGCGGTACGAAAACATCTAAAGAATAAAAATTATGCAAAACAACCAATAAATTCCACTAAAATATCCTTCTTCAAAAGGCAAAATTCCTTAAACGAAGAAAAAACTTGTGAAAATTCAACAAAAT